>NZ_JBNGOP010000002.1:0-102004 GCF_050589625.1 Maribacter sp. 2-571
CGACTTGCATGTGTTAGGCCTGCCGCTAGCGTTCATCCTGAGCCAGGATCAAACTCTTCATTGTCGATTCTTATATAATATATAGTAACCTCTCAAATCCAAAAAAAATTCCCGGCCCCGTCGCTCGATTTAATTCATCTTGCGCTTTTCCACTTTCTTATAAAAAAGAAGGGAAAAGGTTCCGATAGGAGTAGCTCCCATCGGTTATTCGTTGTCTTTACAATATGTCAATGAACTCCTATTATCCGGCCCAAATTATCCGTCCGGTAACTCGCTCGGCCCTCTATTCATTATCACGCCTCAGTGCCAAAGCGGGTGCAAATATAAGAGGGTTTTTTAAATAAAAAATAAAAATCGAAATCTTTTTTAAAATAATTTCACCCCCTTATTTCAACCCCTTAATTCCTAAGGTTTTAGCCTTATTCTTTTTTTAAAGGGCATTAAAAATAACCTTTTTTGTCCCTCGCTCCAAACAGATACTCCAAAAAACACCATAACAACACTCTTATCCATATGCCATACTAATACTATTTGACGCCCTACATTACATACCGATAAAAATCCCCTACTATATTTCAGACCCTACCGTATCGCCGCCTATCGAAATACAATCGCGCGTCATTCCTTTAATCCGTTTATGCGGGATAAAGGGGCGACCGTTTAAAAATACGATCGCTGTTGTAGGCATCGGAACTAGGTGTTATCTTTGCCGACTTAATCCTAAACCCGGGACATGATCAATATTACATTACCAGACGGCGCCGTAAAAGCTTGCCCGAAAGGCAGTACTCCTATGGACGTTGCCAAAACCATCAGTGAAGGTTTTGCCAGAAACGTTATTTCAGCAAAATTCAACGATACCGTGGTAGAAACGACCACCCCCTTATCGCAAGATGGCACATTGGTCCTGTACACCTGGAGGGACGCCGATGGAAAAAAGGCTTTTTGGCATTCCTCGGCGCATATTTTGGCCCAGGCACTGGAAGAGCTCTATCCCGGTGTAAAGTTATGGGTAGGCCCGGCCATTGAAAATGGTTTTTACTATGATGTCGATCTGGGGGAGCACAACATATCGGACAAGGATTTTAAGACGATTGAGGACAAAATGCTTTCCATAGCTAGGGAGAAACATGAATTTCGTATGCGAGCGGTAAACAAGGCCGAGGCACTTTCCTATTATCAAGATAAAAACGAATATAAGGTCGCCCTTGTCGATAAGTTGGAAGACGGGACCATCACCTTTTGCGACCATGCTACCTTTACCGACCTTTGTAGGGGAGGTCATATCCCCAATACCGGTATCGTAAAAGCGGTAAAAATATTAAGCGTTGCCGGAGCATACTACCAAGGTAACGAAAACAACAAAATGCTTACCCGCGTATACGGCATCTCCTTTCCAAAACAGAAAGAGCTTACCCAATATCTTGAAATGCTGGAAGAGGCAAAAAAACGGGACCATAGAAAATTGGGACGCGAATTGGAACTGTTCACCTTCTCCCAAAAGGTGGGACAAGGATTGCCCTTATGGCTGCCAAAAGGTGCCGCATTGCGAGAACGGTTGGAGCAATTTTTGAAAAAGGCCCAAAAAAAGGCCGGATACGAAATGGTGGTCAGCCCCCATATCGGGCAAAAGGAACTTTATGTTACTTCCGGCCATTATGAAAAATATGGCGCGGATAGCTTTCAGCCGATACAGACCCCAAAGGAAGACGAAGAGTTTTTGCTAAAGCCGATGAATTGTCCGCACCACTGCGAAATTTTCAAGCACAAACCTTTTAGCTATCGAGAGCTCCCTAAAAGATATGCCGAGTTTGGAACGGTCTACCGCTACGAGCAAAGTGGCGAATTGCACGGTCTTACTCGGGTGCGAGGCTTTACCCAGGACGATGCCCATATTTTTTGTACCCCGGACCAATTGGATGACGAGTTTAAAAACGTAATCGACCTCTCCTTATATGTGTTGGGCTCACTAGGTTTTGAAAACTATACCGCGCAAGTGTCGGTACGGGATCTGGACAACCCGGAAAAGTACATCGGTTCGGTCGAAAATTGGGAAAAAGCGGAAAACGCCATAATCAACGCGGCCAAAGAAAAAGGTCTTGATTATGTTGTGGAAACCGGAGAAGCGGCGTTTTATGGACCGAAGCTCGATTTTATGGTAAAGGACGCCTTGGGCCGAAACTGGCAATTGGGTACCATTCAAGTAGATTACAACCTACCCGAGCGCTTCGAACTTACATATAAAGGTAGTGATAACGAGCTACATCGGCCCGTTATGATACATAGGGCACCCTTTGGAAGTATGGAGCGATTTATAGCTTTACTGCTCGAACATACCGGTGGAAACTTCCCGCTATGGTTGATTCCCGACCAGGCGGTAGTGCTATCGGTTAGCGAGAAGCATGAAAAATATGCCGAAAAAGTTTTAAATTCCTTGGAAAATAACGAAATTCGCGCCCTCATTGACAATAGAAATGAAACAGTAGGCAAAAAAATACGGGAGGCCGAAATGAAGAAAATCCCGTATATGCTTATTGTAGGGGAACAAGAGGAAGCCGATGGCACCATCTCCGTAAGAAAACATGGAGGGGAAGATTTAGGCTCCATTGGAATCGAAGATTTTAAGGAGTTGGTGAATACCGAAATAAATAGTACCTTAAAGTCGTTTTAAATGTTTAACTCTAAAAAGTATCAGTCATAGCAATACGTAAAAGATTTAGGCCCCAACCTAGACGGGAGAATAAAAATCCCCACAAGATCAATGAAAAAATTTTGTCGTCCCAAGTACGCTTGGTAGGTGACAATGTTGAAGTTGGTGTTTATCCCATAAGAGCCGCCTTGGACAAAGCCCAAGAGGCCGGTTTGGATTTGGTAGAAATATCGCCAAAAGCGGACCCACCGGTATGTAAAATTATCGATTACAAAAAGTTTCTTTACGAGCAAAAGAAACGCGAGAAGATATTAAAGGCGAAAGCCTCAAAAGTAGTCGTAAAAGAAATACGATTCGGTCCGAATACCGATGACCACGATTACGAGTTCAAGAAAAAACACGCAGAGAAGTTCCTGAAAGACGGGGCCAAGTTAAAAGCGTACGTTTTTTTTAAGGGACGTTCGATCGTCTATAAAGACCAAGGAGAGATTTTGCTCTTGAGATTGGCTTCCGAACTGGAAGAGCTTGGAAAAGTGGAGCAAATGCCGAAATTGGAAGGAAAGCGTATGACGATGTTCATTGCGCCGAAAACGAAAAAATAACGGTAAGGCCGTTTTTAAAATATGATAACAAGTCCCTTAAAGGGGCTTGTTACATTTCATAAGTGAGATTTAATTTAATAGGAAAACATGCCTAAACAGAAAACAAAATCCAGTGCCAAAAAGCGTTTTAAGCTTACGGGCTCGGGTAAAATCAAAAGAAAGCACGCTTTTAAGAGTCACATCCTGACTAAAAAATCGAAAAAGCGTAAGCTCGCATTGACGCATTCCACATTGGTGCATGAGTCGGATGTAAACAGTATCAAAGAACAATTACGCTTAAAGTAATCCGTTCACAGGTCAGTTATTAATAACCATGGAGTCGGGCCAAAAAGTTCTCAAAGTATTGGGGCGCCTGCTACAAAAAATTAAAAAAAATGCCAAGATCAGTAAATTCAGTAGCTTCAAGAGCCAGAAGAAAAAAGGTGATGAAGCAAGCCAAAGGATACTTTGGAAGACGTAAAAATGTATGGACGGTAGCTAAAAATGCCGTAGAAAAAGCGATGCTTTATGCATACCGCGATCGTAAGAACAAAAAACGTAATTTTCGTGCTTTGTGGATTACCAGAATCAATGCCGGTGCGCGGATGCACGGTATGTCCTATTCCCAATTCATGGGCAAGGTAAAATCCAACGGAATCGAACTCAACAGAAAGGTATTGGCCGATTTGGCCATGAATCATCCCGATGCGTTCAAAGCTGTGGTCGACAAAGTAAAATAATTATCTCAAACCTATCTCACTTAAAAAAGGTCCGACCGAATGGTTGGACCTTTTTATTTTATATACCAAAAGCAGTTAGCACCAAGCTTCTGCCGGAAGCATGATCGCGATGTTCACAAAGATACACCCCTTGCCATATTCCCAGGTTCAACTTTCCTGACGAAATGGGCACTTGTACCGATGCTCCCATGAGGGAAGCTTTTATATGTGCGGGCATGTCATCCGGTCCTTCATAAGTATGAATATAATACGGCGCGTTTTCGGGAACCATTACGTTCATATGGCTCTCAAAATCCTTTCGGACCGTAGGATCGGCATTTTCGTTTATGGTGAGACTTGCAGAGGTATGTTTTATAAAAACTTGGAGCGTACCACGATCCATAGTGCCAATTTCTGGAATGGCGTTGATAATCTGTTCGGTAATCAAATGAAAGCCCCTCCTACAGGCCTGTAACCGGATTTCTTTTTGAACTAGTTGCATACACTGTTGTTTTTATTGAACTCGTTTAAACTTGTTGCTAGGCCCCAAGAAAACGTTTAAACGCGTTCACCATTAAGTTAACGATAAAAGGTGCTCATACCATTTCTGATGTTAGATTACCCATTAAAAATTGTTCTTTTCTGTGTATGCTTCAAAATAAAATCTAACCAGAGCTACTGGTATGCTTGGATTCTTTTTTTCGCCTACCCAAAAAATCCCTGGTTTTTACTTGCATAATTTAACATTAGAAATGATATAAACCAAACCAATATCAAACACATAACAAATACCTTTGCGCATTCAATTATAAGCCTATGGATTTTTCAAGCGTTAAGATGGTAGTGAGCGACATGGACGGTACATTGCTCAACTCGAACCACGAAGTGAGCGAACGCTTTTTTGAGCTCTTCCCAAAACTGGCCCAACATGGAATACGTTTTGTAGCCGCCAGCGGTAGACAGTATGATAGCATCATCGATAAGTTACAACCCATTAAAAATGAGATTACGGTGATTGCCGAAAACGGCGGATTTGCGATGGAGGGCAGTACGGAAATCGTTTCTACGCCCCTTGCTTCGGAAAAACAATATGAGGTTCTTGAACTTTTGGCCGACATTCCCGACATCAATACGGTACTGTGCGGAAAAAAATGTGCCTATATTGCCAAGAACGCCTCCAATTTTCTTAACAAGCTAAAGGAGTACTACTCCAGTTACCAAACACTTCCCGAACTAAAGGCGTACCATGGGGAGCTTCTTAAAATTGCGATCTACCACCCCGAAAGTTCGGAACGTTATATTTACCCTGTCGTAGCGCACTTGAACGGAGATTTAATGGTGAAAATATCTGGTCCGAATTGGGTGGACATTTCCAGCCCCAACGCACATAAAGGTCATGCGCTTCAGAAAGTCCAATCGCTTTATGGAACACAGCCCAGCGAGACTATGGTGTTCGGCGATTATTTCAACGACTTGGAAATGCTGGCTTTGGCAGATTACAGTTTTGCCATGGCCAATGCGCATCCCGATGTAAAAAAAGCGGCCAAGCATAGCACGAACAGTAATGATGATTTTGGTGTAGAGCGCGTTCTGGAACAACTGCTCCATATAAATCCCGGGACGATGGAATCGTAATCCCATTTCTACCTTAAAATTACCCAAATAAAAAGCAAAAATGATATACGCTATCCAGTTTGGCCGATGCAAAAACAAAGGGCATCCTTGGCTATATGGTGTGCTAGGGTATTGAACGATATGATATAAAAAAAGCCCTGATCCTAAGGACCAGGGCTTTTTCGTTTCACTTGGTATGGTGGGTTACTTAATCATCAATTTCATCGTCTTGACTTTTCCGGTGCTTTTATCCTTTGTTTGTAAGATGTAAAGCCCTGGGGTAAAACCATTGATGTCCAAGGTATTGTTTCCCCTTGTTTTTTTGCCTTCCGAAACCGTTCTTCCCGAAAAATCGGTCAATTGGAACGAAAACTCATTTTGTGTATCCACCGTAACGCTTCCCGTAGATGAGGGGTTAGGGAATACGGAATAGGTAGCCGCTTTAGCACCCGAACCAGAAGCTTTAACCTCTACTGGTGCCAATGCCATATTATCTATTCTTTCGGGCCATCCACCTCCTGGCGGTACGATCAATATCTGTATTTGATAATCGGTGGTAGAAGGGGCCAAATCCGCAGCGATCGGAAAGGTAAATTCCAATGTTCCGGTACCTTCCGAGACCAAAGCGGTACGGGTTTCAAAAATGGTGTAGGGAGCCACTCCCAATTGCCACCATCCTACTACCTCCCTATCGGTACTTGACGAATATTCAATAGTAACCAGGGCCTCTCCACCCTGTTCTACTACCTGCGGTCCATCTACCGCTATGATGTCGTCCTCAAAAGCTACGGTAGCATCAGGGATCATCTCAAACGTAAAACTGTCGGCCTTCAACCAATCGGCCAAAGCTTCTACGTTTATAGTGTGTTGTCCCTCGGTCAACGCCATGGTTACCGTTAGGTATCCCCAATAGGAATCGATATCCAATGCACTAATGGAATCTTCATCCAAGGTGAACGCTGCAGCTTCTCCATCTACACGAAGCGCATAGCTCTGCACCAAATCACGATCTGTACCTGAAGCCTGCCCTACCCTCAAACGGACCGCCAAGGTATAGTCACCGGACTCGGAGGCCGTAAAATCGAACTTCAATTCATCTCCGGCATCGAACAAACGAACATGTTGTCCGTTACTAGCTTCCGGGTTAAAGGAATCGGGCGCAACACTATTATTGGTGCCGACATCGGCCACAACCTCAAAAACATCTTCGATTTCTATTACATCGCTACCTCCCGTATCAGGTTCGCTATCGCTAACGTCCACACTTCCGATACTCAAGTTGTCCAAACGATCTGGCCAACCGCCCCCAATAGGGACCAATATGGTCTGAAATTGATAAATATCGGCGGCTATTTCTACATCCGCTGGTATATTTAAAACAACCTCCACGGTACCGGTTCCGAGGTTTACCGGAACTGTTTGAGAATCAAAAGTAGTGTAAGGTGCGATTCCCAATTGGAAAGCAACGTTGATTTCCCTTGCCTCACTCGCGGAATAGGCTACACTAAGCGTGTAACTGCCACCTGGTGCCACCACATCCGGACCATCCACACTGACCACGTCGTCCTCAAAATCGCCGCCGATGAGTTCGAAAGAAAACCGATCCGCCTTTAACCAATCTCGAAGCGCTTCGACCTGTATGTTATGAATTCCGGCGGTAAGCGAAGTCGTCAATACCATTTCGCCCCAATGGGAATCCACATCTAGCTCGGTAATGGTAGCTTCATCGAGTTCAAAGGTGGCTACTTCACCGTCTACACTAATTTGATATTCCGTAGCCAGGTTCGATTCCGTACCTGTCGCCTCTCCTACCCGAAGTCTCACGGCCAACCTATACTCGCCGTCCTGGGCCGTGTTGAAATCAAAACGCAATGCGTCCCCGGCATCGAACAACCGCACGTGAAGGCCATTGCTTGCTTCCGGATTATAGTCATCCACACTGACGGAATTGTTGTTCCCGACATCACTGACCACTTCATATACATCCTCTATTTCTAAAATACCCTCGGTATTCCCCGGGGGTGGCGTACCATCCGTAACATCGATTCCCGTTACGGGCAAACTGTCGATCAAATCGTTAAAGCCACCGCCAGCAGGTACGATATACACTTGAAATTGATATTCGTCCTGAGCGATCGGCACGTCTTCCGGTATGGTCAATGCTACCGTAATCTGCCCGTTACCGGAGGCTACCGGTGTTACCACGGCATCGTATACCGTATATGGGGTTATTGCCTGTTGAAAGGCAACCACCACCTCCCGGTCCACACCCGCAGTATAATCGACCACCACTTCTTGAACGCTACCCGGGGCAACTTCTTCGTTAACTGTAACGGCACTAATATCATCCACATAGGTAGCATCGTCCTCCGATAGGCCAAAATCAAAACGATCGGCCTTTGACCAATATTTGCTCACCGCTACCACAACGGTGTGGGTTCCTTCGGAAAGGTACCGGGCAGCTTTTAATTCTCCCCAATAAGTGTCTCCGTCCAAGTCCGATATCGTGTCTTCGTCCAAATCAAAATCGGTGACTACCTCACCATCTATGGAAATCTCATAATTCGGTGCCAAACTGGTCAGGGTTTCCGAGACTTCGCCGACCCGCAATCGTAGGGCCAAGTCGTATTTGGCCGTAATACCCACTTCAAAATCGAAACTTAGGGCATCGCCACAATCAAAAAGCCGTACAAATCCTCCGGCGCTGGCCCCTGCGTTGGAGCCGTCCGCTACGATATCGCTTTTATCACCTGCTTCCTTGTATACTTCAAAAACATCTTCGATCTCAAGGCTACCCGCAACGGCCCGCTCCACATTGGGAACCGGAGATTCTCCTCCATTACGAGCCACATAGTTGGCCAGAAGCTTGATATAACTACTTTGATAGTAAATAGCTGGCTCTACAAGGGCCCATGGGCTTTCGCTTGCCCCGCCGATGTAATTGTTCTCATCGCTATATGCCTTTAGTCCGGGTTGGTCACCCAATGACGCATTTTGGTAAACGACACCGCCTAAGGCGATTTTAGTACCCCCGTTCGCCAATGGGTTTACCCCACCGGTTATGAATCCCGGCGCGGGCCCTACGCCATTGGCCGTACCGTCATAGGCACCGCCTGGTACGAACCAGGTATGCCAGAGCTCATCGGAACTGAATTCGGCCCCATAATCGTACATATTGCTAAGAAAAACCATTCCCAGCGGGTTGCTCCCATGGAAGTAGTGCAGAATACCATCCGCAGTTTTCTCGTATTCGGAATGGGCCCCTTCATCCAAACCGTAGTTTAAATAATCATAATTGTCGGTCGCCTGTCTTGCCAAAAGGGCATTGCTTCCCCAATTCAAAAAGTATGGGTTTACCTGATAAAAATCTTGATTATCGTTCAAAACATATCCTCTTGCTTCTCTTGTACGGGCACTCTCTTTATGGGAGCGAATGGCATTTGCCGTAGCACCGTCCGCATTGGGCAGTGTAGTATAGTATAAAATGGCCTCGCTTTGGTGTGCGCGATAGATGCCCCAATCGCCCGAAACGAAGGGTCGGACCGTATTGTAATTCGCTATAATAAAGTCGTTGTATTCCGCCTTTCCCGTTGCCTCGTACAGGTAAACCGCCGCAGTAACGGCTTCCGCCACGTTTTCGGAAAGATAATGGTCGCCGGGACCATCGGCATCCCCCGCCTCTATTTCCCCGTTATCACAAATTGCGGCCTTGTCGGGCGCACTACTATACGCCTGCCACGCCAATTCGGCACGGTTCAAAAGCGTTTCGGCATAAGCGGCCTCCGAAGGAAAATCCCTTAACACTACGGCGCCATGTGCCATCATACCGGAAGCGGTTATGGCCGCAGCGGGACAGGTTTGTGCGTACCATCGCTCCCTAGTATCGGAGCTTGGTGGCGAAACATAGTTAAAATCCTCCCGTATTCCCGCTTTGCTGTGCACCGTTCCGTCCTCGTTCTGCATTTTTTGTATCCAGTCCAGTTCCCATTTTATTTCATCCAATAGGTCGGGAAGGGCATTGGTGTTTTCGGGAATACGCAATTCGAGTCTATTCCATAACTCCGGATGTTGTTGGTAGGTGGTCAACAATTGATGAACGGGCGTTGTGGCAAAAGTGATATACTTGTTCGGGTCACCGGCATCGATCCATCCCCCGCTGACATCTTTGGTCTCCTCACCGTACAGGTATTTTGCTTCGGTATCCTGTCCCGCACCCAAATACCAAGGTCCATCGGTCCATCGTGAACCAGAGCCGTATGCCCCTGTTTTATCTTGGGCCATGCGTTGGTAATAAAACGTTTCTACCGCTACGCGCAGTATGTTGTCATATACCGAGTTACTGATTTCAAATACGTTGGACGCCACCTTGTTCCCCCCTTCTTCGGTAGCCTCTATATAATAGGTGCCGGCGGCACAGTGTTTCGAGAAATCGAACCACCAGCCCGAATCGCCCGAGAGTGCGTCCGTGCCACCATCGTTCCAAAGCGTTGCCATGGCTTCGAATGCCACCGTATCATCCGATACCTTTCGCAGTACTACGGGAACGGTCGCGTCCAGATCAATTCCGGCACCGGCATTGAAGCCTTCCATGGCCTTAGCAATAATCGCCTTCTTTTTGGCGGTTATCGGATATCCAAATTGGTCTATCCGAATGTAGTTCTTTTTGGTATTGATGGCCTGGCCGAACAGTGAGGCCGAACCCAACACCAGAAAAAATAGCCCTCCTAAAACAAAGGCTTTTTTAAATTGGTCGTGTAATGTTGTTTTCATATTTAATTCAAGTATTTGCGCTTCATTACAATGTAAAAAGGCCATCCATAGTGGAGGCCTTTTAAAAATCGTAACGAACCACGGGTTATTAAGTTACAAGTTCTTGATCATCTGTTCGTTTTAGGTAACAATTGAAATCCTGTCCATTATACCGCATGGGTACTTCTGGCGATCAGATGCAATATCAGTTCAGTCAAAAGAACGTATTGCCATAAACTTCCTTAGATTATAGGTATGATCTGGGATAACATTTATAAAGGCGTTTGCCTTTTTACTGCAGTGCCATAATGGCCCTGTTCGACCTGTATACCGGCTTTGATCGGCACGGTACTCTGTCCTATTTTATTCTCAAGAATACGTACAGGTGGTTTTTAATCCAACAAAATGCCACCATTTGACGCTTTATATAAGATTCGAGACGAACTGCCGCCATTGAACGACAGTTCGCTTTTCGAATCTCAAAACTTCCTTTATTCTACAATCAATTTAGATGTGCTTCGGTTCCTTGAAAGCATATCGGTCACTTCAAGGATGTAAAGCCCCGAACGTAGTCCGTCCAAACTCAACTCTCTTGTACCTGCTTGCATTTCCGGACTATTTAACACCTCTCTGCCTAGCATATCCAATATCCGTACCCTAAAGTCGTTTTGCGAAACAAGGTTGACAACTCCGTTACGGACCGGATTTGGAAAAAATGAAATTGCTGGTGCTCCGGTTTCCGAAAGTTCCGTTTTTAATGAAGCGCTACCACAACTGCGGTTCCCAAAATTGAAATTTCCATTCGTATATAGTTTATCGGGGTCATAAGCACAACAAGAGGAGGTCTCCGTTGCCTGTGTCTCCGTTTGCAGTCGTGCACCACAAATCTCGATCCAATCGACCTGTAGGTTTTTGTCGCTGCAGCTTCCCGAGCTCCCGTCATTGGTAAAATGGACGGAAACCGCTCCGGAAGTAAATCCGTTATAGGTATAACTGGTAAAAGCGGTACTGACGTTGTTCCATGTCTTTACGGTAGTTCCGTCCACACGCAATTGCATAGTCTCCGTACCGCAATCCCCTTTTGCACGGACAACAACGGAACCGGTTTCCGGACCGCCACAGCTGCGTGACCCAAAATTAAAGTTGCCATTGGTGTACAATTTATCTGGATCTCCCAAGCAACAGCTTGCCGTTTCGGTAGCTTCGGTTTCGGTCTGGAGTCGTGTACCACATACTTCTATCCAATCGACCTCTAAATTTTTATCGCCACAGCTTCCAGAACTACCATTGTTGGTAAAATGGACACTGACCTCACCGGAGGCAAATCCATTATAAGTATACGTGGCAAAGGAGGTGCTTACATTGTTCCAAGTTTTAACTGTGGTTCCGTCCACACGCAGCTGCATTGTTTCCGTTCCACAATCGCCTTTGGCCCGTATGGTAATGGAATTGCCGCTACTTGGCGGTGGCGGTGGGGTTACGGTAGTCTTCTCAAAATCCAGACGGTCCGCTTTTAGCCAATTCGCCTTTGCCTTGATCCTTACGGTATGGCTTCCAGCGGAAAGGTTGCGCGTATGGGAGATGCGTCCCCAATAGGTATCGCCGTCCAAGGCCGAAGCGGAGCCCGATACAAAACTGAAGGTACGTATCGTACCGTCTATTCGGACCTCATATTGGCCAACCATATTGTTGGTGCTGCTCGCCGATAGCTCTCCGGTACGCACGCGCAGATCGATCTTATAATCACCGGACTCCGCAACCGTAAATGTCGTGGATAATTCGTCGTTGGTTTCGAACAAACGTACATATTGCCCGCTGCTAGCGCCCGGGTTACTGTTATCCACACCAACACTAAAACTGCCTCCAGCCTCGTTGAACACAGTAAAGTTGCCTTCTATTTCCTGAGAACCCTCCGTAACGGGATCTGGATCCGGGACAGGGGTACCACCGCCCGTTTCTTTTACCATCATCGCTGCCATTCCCACGAAAAACGCTTGTTGGCTGATAGCCGGTTCCGTCGATTTTACATCGGTACGTACTTCGTTAAAACTGTCGTTCTGTTGCGGACCACCAGCCAATGAACCTACGTGGACGTGCTTATCGGGGGCGGTACTGTTCTGTGGAACACCACTTGCGCCACGATGATGCGTAATCGTTGTAGGGTTGTTCCCGTAGCCTACTACATAGGAGCTATTTCTTGGGTTGTCCCCAAGCACATAATCAATTTGTTGAAAGGCAAAGTTTCGATATTTGTTATACTTTGAGAAACCGGTACCGCGAAGCTCCGCATAGAAATAGGCGCCAAAGGCCATCGATTGTGCCAAGGAAGCGGCCAAAAAGTTACTTCTGTAGTAAAGGCCTCCATTCGTTCTTGGAGCGTTATCGATCTCATTGTCCAACCAGTTTTCAGCAGAGTTGTAATATTTTTGTTCACCGGTAATTTGTGCCATCAACAGGTATCCTTCATACGCGTGGTCCCGGTAATGCATCATCCAACCTACGTTATTGCTCACTTTATTGTATTCCGTTTTGGCACGGTCAAGATATTGATTTTCGTTCGTGGCCTTGTACAACCATATTGCCGCAACAAAAAGATCATCGTCAAAATCGTTCATCGGGTAGGGTTCGGGAGAACCCAGTTGATCGTAGTGGTTTCCTCTATGGTTGTCCGCGAAACTGAAAAGGTCCTTGGCATGCTGCAACAAGGAGGAACTGTAAGAGGCGTCCTCGTTTTTGAACACCATCGCAAGACTGGCAAAGGCGGCAGCATTACTGGCCGCCATGTGCGTACCGGGTTTGGAAGTGTTGATAGTCGTTACGCTCCTATCGATACTTGGTGACTGCAAACTCGGTGCAACCCACTCATTGTGCTCTGGATTGCTACCGGTCTTGGCACGACCGATCTGCGCATAAAATACGTTGGCCGATGGATGGAGCTTTATCATAAAATCGCCCGATAGTCGCAAATGGTTCAATAAATGCGTTTTATTTCCGGAATTGTCGAAGGATGGCCTATACTGTAAATAGGACCAGGCCAGCACACGGGTGGCCTGCGCCGACACATAGTTGAACTTGGTATGATCGCCTGCATCGTGCCAACCTCCCGTAAGGTTTTTGCCAATATCCGAACCATCGTTCATGTGGCAGTTGTTCCGCCAAGCGGCCCTGCTCCAAGATGGTTGCGGACCACAGATCTGACCATCGTAGAATTCTATGGATTTGCCTAATACATCGCTATAGTTGAAATCGCCTTGGGCTATGGCCCAATTACCATAGCAACAGAATAGGAATAACAGTATACTGTTTAGATTATTTTTTAACATGTTAAAAATTGATTTTTTGTTCGTGTTTTTTAAGCTTCGTTTTTGAAAAATAGGTGCCGGTTCGTAACGGACCGCCACTAAAATGACAGTCCGTTTTTTTAAACCTTAGCTAACTAAATTATTCGATAATGAGTTTTGAAGTACTCGATTTTTTGGTTAATTCATCTGTCATTTGTAAGATGTACAGCCCCGAATGAAGTCCGTCCAAATTCAACTCCTGTGTACCTGCTTGCATTTCCGGGCTATTGAACACCTCTCGGCCCAACAGATCGAGCAAACGGACCCTAAAGTTGTTTTGCGAAACAAGGTTGATTACCCCGCCACGAACCGGATTTGGGAAAAACGTGATCACATTTTCCGCAATGGCTTCCTCTGGTGCTGCGGCGACCTTTAACGAAATGCTGCCACAGGTTTGCGATCCAAAGGCAAAGTTACCGTTGGTAAACAATTTATCCAAGGACGTTGCACAACAAGTAGACGTTTTGGTGGACGCGGTTTCCGTCTGTAAACGTGCGCCACAGATCTCGATCCAATCGACCTCCAAATTTTTATCGGTACAGCTTCCGGAACTTCCGTCATTGGTAAAGTGGATGGAGACCGCTCCCGAGGTAAACCCGTTATACGTATAATTGGTAAAACTCGTACTTACATTGTTCCAGGTCTGCACCGTGGTACCGTCCACGCGCAATTGCATGGTCTCCGTTCCACAATCTCCTTTTGCCCTAACAACAATGTTTCCACTACCGCCACTGCCGGAACCGGTCAAGTTGCCTTTACCATCAAAAACGATATACCCGAAAACCTCTGTCGCATGCGCGAGTTCAGCATCTTTGGACGCTTCTTCTTGAAAAAAGACATCGATTCCCGTTGCGTTAAAGGTATTGGAGGTACTATTGGCGCGGTATCGGATTACCCCGGCATCACCACCATCCGTGGTTTGGCTATGGCCGATAAGTACCCTGTTATTGCTATTATAAGTTTGTGAAAAGGAAATTCTTTTATCCTGATCGGTGATTTCGTTCGCCGAGTTGACGACCTCAAACTTGCCTACACCACTACCGTTGGCGCTGCCACGTTCCATGGCGACCCAGGCGACGGTCTCGTTCACATGCGACCGATTGCCGTCCAAGGTACCGCCATTTTCCTCCTCCTGAATGTAGAGTTCGAAACCCGTATTAGTCACTTTCCTCACGCGAACATTGATCGCCTGCGCCTCATTATTGGTGACGGCTTGTACCAATACTGTTGGTTTGGCCGAAAATGCCGAGGAAAAGGTGACTGTGGTAACTGCGGTACCTGTTGTTTTTTTACCGGCTATGATCTTGTTGCCGTTCGCCATGGTATGCGTTCCTTTTTCAACGACCATATACCCTACCGTTTCGGCGTTATGCGATTGGTCCAAGTACTCCCATTCATCCACTTGCCATTGAAAATTGGTGCCGCCACTGTTGCGCACTCGAACGGTTGCCGCCTGGCCGCCATACATGCCCAATGGCCCCATGACCACTACGGGATCGGTATAACTGTTTGCATAGTTCACCGTTTTCCAATTCGCATTGGTACTTGAGGTTCCTACCTCTCCGAAAACATCGCCACTTCCACCGCCAGAGGTCTTGGCAAAATCCAACCGGTCCGCTTTCAGCCATGGTCCTTTTGCCTTGATCCTTATGGTATGGCTTCCCGCGGAAAGGTTCCTAGTGTGGGAAATTAGACCCCAATAGGTATCCCCGTCCAGAGCGGATGCAGACCCCGATACGAAACTAAAGGTTCGCACTGTTCCGTCTATCCTGACTTCATAATTACCGACCATATTACTGGTACTGTTAGCAGATTGCTCACCAGTCCTTACCCTCAGATCAATTTTATAGTCTCCCGCCTCACCTACGCTAAAGGTGGTGGACAATTCGTCATCGATATCGAACAATCGAACATATTGTCCGTTGCTCGCTCCTGGATTGGAACCATCGACACCGATACTAAAGCTGGTTCCGGCTTCATTGAACACAGTAAAATTGCCTTCTATTTCCTGAGATCCTTCGGTAACCGGGTCCGGATCGGGACCAGGGTTGGAACCACCTCCACCATTGGCCACATAATTAGCCAACATCTTTACGTAACTTGCTTGATAGTAAATACCGTTCTCTACTAGGGCATAAGGTGCTTCGCTCTCCCCCACGATGTAATCGTTTTCATCTGCAAATGCCTTTAAGCCAGGTTGGTTGCCTACGGTTTGACCGTTATACTTAACCCCACCGATCGTAACCACCGTATTCGGCCTGTTGATAACCGGGTTAGCACCTCCGGTCACAAACCCGGGTGCCGGTCCCACGATATTGGAACCATTTGGTGTACCATCATATTTTCCTTCATTGAAGAACCATGTATGCCACATTTGATCAACCGAGAAATCCCCGCCATAATTATACATATTCGTCAAATAACTTATTCCAAAAGGGTTTATTCCATGAAAATAGTGTAAAATATTATCCGATACCTCTCGGTAATTGTTGTGGTTGCCGCTGTCCAGACCATAGTTGATATAGTCATAGTTATCCGATCCCTGTCTGGCGATCAAACTGTTACTACCCCAGTTCAGGTAAAATGGGTCGAATCCGTAAAAATCGTTGCTAGGATCTACTTTGTAAATCGTGGGTTGCCTTGATATACTCGTATTCTTCCGATCGATAATCGCATTTTTAACAGCATTGTCAGCATTGCTCAAGGTAGTATAGTAGAGTAAAGACTCGCCTTGGTTGGCCCTGTAAATCGCCCAATCCCTATCGAACATGGAACGAATCTGGGTATAGTTGTTCTTGACAAAGTCGTTGTATTTCGATTTTCCGGTAAGGTCGTAAAGATAAACCGCAGCACAGACCGCCTCGGCTACGTTTTCCAAAAGATACTGATTCCCAGGACCGTCGGCATCCCCTGCTTCAATTTCCCCATTATCGCAAATGGCATCCTTGTCCGAAGCATTGGTGTAGGCGTCCCAAGAGAGCTCAGCTCTCGAGGTAAGATCGGACACGTAGGAAGATTGCGAAGGAAAGTCTCTTAACACCACCGCCGCATGTGCCATCATACCGGAAGCCGTAATGGCCGCGGCAGGACAGGTTTGGCTGTACCAGCGCTCTCTCGAATCGGTACTTGGCGGGGATACGTAAGCACCATCTTCCTTGATTCCCGCCTTTGCGTGAACGGTTCCATCATTCCGTTGCATGGACACCACCCAATCCACTTCCCACTTTATCTCGTCCAAGATATCAGGAAGGTCATTGTTGTTTTCAGGAATACGCAAGCTAAAACTCTTCCAAAAATTCTCATGTTGTTGATAAGTGGTCAATAGGTTATGTACCGCAGGTGTGGCAAAGGTCACATATTTGTTGGGGTCACCGGCATCAATCCAGCCTTTCCCTACATTACGACGCTCATTGCTGTATAGATATTTTGCATTGGTATCTTGATTGGTCCCCAAATACCATGGACCATCTACCCAGTCTGATCCGGAAGCGTGGCTCGCTGTTTTATTTTGACCTATTCTTTGGTAAAAAAAACTTTCCATCGCAACACGTAGTACATCATCATATACGTTGTCGTCTATTTTGAACCGATTGGAATCTACCGTATTGCCATTGGTTTCGGTCACCCTTATATAATAGGTACCCGGCGTAGTATAAGAACTGAAGTCAAAATACCAACCGCGGTCCCCGGAAAGTTCATCCGTACCGCCACCGTTCCAAACCGTAGCCCTTGCTTGATAAACGATAGCATTATCACTATTTTTTCGCAACTGAACGTTTACATTAACATTGAGATCAATACCGGTACCCGCATTGAAACCGTTTACGGCTTTCGCTATAATGGCCATTTTAGTGGCATTTTCCATGTAACCAAATTGGTCTACACGTACGTAGTTCTTTTTTGTGTTGATGCCTTGTGCCTCACCATGGAAATTTCCAAGGAAAACACACACCAACAAAAACAATAATAAGCGTGGAGTAATTTTAACCATAAACAATAAAATTTTAAGTGTTAATTAACCAGAGGTTTCCGATGTTTACATCATCTGGAAACTGACAAAATAATATCATTTTGTCTTTTTTGCCATAGTGGAACAACTCTACTTCATAGCATATAGTTAATAATTTCAGCGCTATTTAATCGTTAAATCATCAAAAAAACGACATAATTATAGGAATACGATAAAAAAATGATGAATTCATACCATAGGCGTGCAGTTCGTCGATGGTAAAAAAATGGCAATGTTGAAGAAATCTGAAGAACGCCTTAACAAAAAGAAATGATTTCCTTCTTCTGTTTTTGACAAAATAGTATAAGCTTTGTTTCAAAACGGAGCAATTTTTTTCAGGACTTGTCCATAACCGTTCTGACAGCACGATGCTAAAAAAAAAATTTAAATAACTCATTATCATCTACTTAAAAGTATCAATAGGATTTCACCTAGTGAATTTTTGGTTCCGCTAACCTGCCCTATTGGTTGTACAAAAGCCAATCGATGATAACGGCAAGTCCGTTTTACCGCAATTGAACTTACCATACCAGTGCCCCGTAGGCTAATCCGATAACATCAGTTGGACCACTCCGCTTTAACAAATATTTACAGTACAAAACTACTTTTTGGCACTACTTTCGAACACTGTTTTTTTGTCTGGAAAAATTCAATCCTAAAACCAGTTCATACGCCGCATTATCACGGCATGTGACTCATCGCATCAGTATATTATCTCTCGCACAGCTATGGATATTGGTTTATCGTTTCTTTTTTTTAGCTATGCATTTGGATAAGCTGGTTTTAGGTTCAGAAATGGCATTTTATGAATCAGCATAACCATAACGACCGTTTAAAAAAAGTTCGAACGTACAAACGTTCGAACTTTTTTATTCTTACAGCACTACCGCCGAGAACCTATGGCACTCACCGAATGCTTAACTTGGAAGTATATGATTTTAGGGTAACGGCATCGGTCAATCGCAATAGATAGATGCCCGAGGGAATCGTTTTAACGAAAATACGATGATCGCCGCCCGTGTTTCGGGTGTCCGTCAATACTTCCCTTCCCAACAGATCATAGATTTCCACGGAGAAGCCGTTCTTTGCCGAAACATGCAACATTCCATCGGTGACCGGATTGGGAAAAGCGGCCAATGTAGCCTTTTCTTCTTCGGTGCCGATGAGCTTGGTTTTCAAGGCAACGGAACAACTGCGATTTCCAAAATTGAACTGACCGTTGGTAAACAGTTTTTCCTTATTCCCCAAACAACAGGTTGAATTCTCTTCTACCGCTTCCGTTTCCGTTTGCAACCTTCGCCCACATACCGTGATATAATCGATGGTAAGATTTCGGTCCGAACAAGATCCGCTGCCGTCGTTGACAAACCGCACCACAATACGTCCGCCGGAATAACCACTGTACACGTAATCTGCAAAACCACCGTTGGAGATACCGGTAAAGCGCTTTTTTTGTGCTCCGTTCACGTAGAGTTCCATTACCTCGTCACCACAATCCCCCTTGGCACGTATAACAATATTTCCCGAAGGACTACTCCCACAAGTTTGGTTGCCGAAGTTAAAGTTTCCGTTGGTATACAATTTATCCCGGTCCCCTTTGCAGCAGCTGGAAGTTTCGGTCGCCTTGGTTTCCGTTTGCAGGCGTTTTCCACAGACCTCAATCCAATCTACCTCCAGATTCCTATCACAACCGTTCGTTCTGGCCGCATTTACGAAATGAATACTTACCCTCCCGGAACTGAAACCGTTATATTCGTAAACGGTATAATTGGTCCTGACAGTGTTCCAGATCTTTTTTACGACATTATTGACCCGTAATTGCATCCTCTCCGAACCGCAATCGCCCTTGACCCGAATTCTGATCATCCCATTTCCGGGCGGTGTGGACTGCCCTCTTAATACATTGACATCATTCCTCACTTTTGAGGAAAGTCTGTTACTGAAACTACCTCCCTTTGGAACAATGTACACCTGAAATTGATAGTCATTGTTCTTTACCGGAACATTGCTCGGAATGGGCACATTGATGGTCGCCGTTCTTGAACCTTTGGCTACGGCCAACTTGACTTCATTAAATTTTTGATAGTTTGGATTTCCGTCCCTTCGGAACAACACCCCAATGTCACGATTCGTTTTGGCGCTGTACTTTACGGTAAGCTGGGCAGTTTTTCCCTGGGTCACCTGTCCGGGGGCCGTGATGGAAACAATTTCGTCCTTTCCACTTGGAGGCTGGGTGCCACCGTCCGATTCTTTTACCATTTGGGCCATTAAGCCTACAAAAAATGCCTGATTGTTGATGGAAGGTTCCGTGGTTTTGACATTCCCCCGGTCATTGTCAAAATTATCGTTGGGGTCGCTGGGCCCGCCTACCAAAGCACCTGTCAACTCATAGGTATCATTGCGCTTTTCTATTATTCTGTCGGTGTTGCTCGCCGTACGGTGATGTACCCTTCTGGGAAACTTTGTACCGATACCGGGAATGTAGGACATCTTTAGTTTATTGTCCCCAAATATGTAGTCGACTTGATCAAAAGCGAATCTGCGATATCTATTGTATTTGGAAAACGAAGTTCCCCTAAGTTCTGCATAATACAATGCGCCGTATGCCATGGAGGCACCCAACGAGGCTGCTAAAAAATTACTTCGAAAATAAAGTCCGCCATTGGTCCTTGGAGCATCTAACTCCCCATCGAGCCAGACCTCGGCCGCATTGAAATACTTTGCTTCCCCTGTCAATTTGGACATCAGCAAAAATCCCTCATAGGCATGGTCCCTATAATGCATCATCCACCCTTTTGCGTTTTTTACCGAGGGGTGATTGAACTCGCTTTCGGCCTTGCTCTTATATTTTTGTTCTCCGGTAGCCCGCCACAACCATACGGCATTGGTAAAAAGATCATCCTGATAATTATTATCGGTCACTTCATCATTTTTTTGCGAAGGGGGTATGGCTCGATACTCCCCCTGAAATTTGGGGTAAGGTCATCGTGGTATCCCCTATGCTTGTCGGCAAAGTCATACAATTCCCTGGCATGGCGCAACAATTTATTGCTATACTGGCTATCGCGGTTTTTGAAAACGATAGCGGTCGCTGCCAATGCCCCGGCCGTTGCGGCCGCCATATGGGTGCCAGGTTTTTGGTAGTGATTTTTTTTGCACTGCGATCGATGTTCGGACTTTGCCTGTGTGCGGGCACCCATTCCCCGTGTTCAGGATTGGGAGATGCCTTAGCGACCCCTATCTGCGAATAATATTCGTTTTTGGATGGATGCATTTTTATCATATAATCTGCACCCCATCGCAAATGGCGCAATAAATGTTGCTCGTTTCCGGTATTGTTAAAAGACCCGCGGTAATCGATAAGGGACCAGGCCAACACCCGCATTGCATGTGCGGTGATATAATTGAATTTGGTATGGTCGCCGGCATCGTGATAGCCACCGGTCAGGTCCCTGTTTACGTCTTTTCCATCGTTCATATGGCAATTGAAACGCCAATCGAAACGGACCCAAGATGGTTGTTTACCACAGATCTGTGCATCATAAAATAAAATGGACTTTGTAAGTCCATCGTCAAAATCATTATTGTTTTGTGCGCTGATGAAAAAGGTCGCCATTAATAGAAACACCGATACCATCAATGTTCTGATATTATTAAAGGATGGCTTCCCAATTATAAGGTGTTGTTCTCTTCCCGCTAGAAAGATTTTGGCATCGCCAAAATTTTTGGAGGTACTCTTGCTCATAATCTTTTTTTTAGGATTTAAGGTTTAGTTTTTTGAGCCTCGCTATTGACAAAAAAGTATCAATCATGGTGAAAGCAATAGCAAAATCTCTTTTTCAATGTTACTTAGTTAATCAATAAATCTTAAAAAATTACCAAATGCACATAAAAAATCACAAAAAATTAAAAATATGATTAACAATTGATCATTATATTCAAAATTATTGATTCTTATAAACAATTGATTACCAATTTGTTCAATTGAAAAAGATTTTTTAGTAAACAAAAAATCGAATATTAAAACCCTCTTTTTTGACAAAATCCTATTGCATATGAGGTTTTATCCTGTACTCTACTACTAATTCTTGAAAGGTGCACTAGGGATCACCTACCATTCTAATTTCTAAATTCAGTGCTTACTACCTTACCTTGGTGCCACCACCAAAGAAGTGATTCTAGTTCTGGACCGCTATTGCGGCCAAACCATGGCAAACAGAGAAAGCCCCGACTCCTTGCGGTTGTCGGGGCTCCTACCCTTATCACAGTTACTACCAATACTTGAAACTAATCGATTACAATTTTAGAGGTTTCGGAAGTTCCGATCAACAAATTCGTCAGTTCCAAAAGATACACCCCACTCTGGACTCCTTGAAAACGGATTTGCTTTGTGCCCTGTACCCCCTTTTCGACGAAAACGGTATGCCCGACCAAATCATAAAGAGTTACATTATAGGATGCTTCCGAAGTAATGGTTACCGTTTTATTGGATGACGGGTTGGGAACAACCTTGAACGCCCCGGAAAAACCGTTGCTCCCCGACAAATTAGATTTCAATTCGGCACCACCAAAAACGACGTTTCCGAACAAAATAAATCCATTGCAATTCAGCATTTCCGAATTGGATCCGCCGCAGGTTCCATTCTGCGACACTCCCGTATTCAACCGCTGGTCTTCGGCCTGTATCGTTTGTGCCCCTACCTGAATATAATCTACCTGTAAATCTTTTGCGGGGTCACCGTTATCGTTTATATAACGCACTTTAATATTGCCCGTTCCCGAAGGCACGTTTTCAAAACTGTAGTCCTGATACTCCGTACCGACCGTATTGGTGTTACCGAAATACTGATTGTTTATCTGAATGCGAAATGCTTCTCCTCCCGAGGTTCCCTTGGCCCTTACGATCAAGGTGTTCAAATCTCCTGTTGGGTCTGGGTCCGGATCCGAATCCGGGTCTGGGTCTGGGTCTGGGTCAGTATCCGTATTCGGGTCGGGTGCTACCAAGGTGGTATTGGCCACATAGTTGGCCAAAAACTTAATGTAACTGGCTTGGTAATTATTCGCATTTTCCACGAAACGGTACGCCTCTCTCCCGCGCAAATATTCCTTATTCGGGTTCCATCCATTTTCATCGGAGAACTTTTTGAGCAGCGGCTGGTTCTCAACGATATCCGTATAACGGTTCCCGCCTAAATAGATGTCGATATATCCGGCGTTCGCTTCTTTGTTCACACCACCTGATATAAATCCGGGAACGGGCCCTACTTTGGCCGAACCTGCTACAAAGGACCTGCCATCAAAATCGGTACCGTCCTTAAACCAGGTATGCCATAATTGATCCACGGAAAAATCGCCACCGTACTCGTACATATTCGTCAAATACGTAATTCCCAAGGGATTTACACCATGAAAGTAATGCAAGATCGCATCGGCCATTCGCTGATACTTTTGTTGATGGTTGGGAAGGTCAATGGCATAATTCAGGTAATCCAGATTATCAGATCCTTGACGTGATAAGGCCGAATTACTGCCCCAATTTAAATCGGGATTCCGTATACCATATAGGGATACCGCATCCTTAGGATCGTAAAACTCTTCTTTTTCATCGATTTTTGCTTCTTTGGCGCTTTTTATTTTATTTACGGCCCCCAGGTTGGCCCCGTCCAAACCAGTGTAATACAGAAATGCCTCCCCTTGGGTTGGGCCTAACAATCCCCAGGTTCCTCTAGGTCGAAACAATTTTGCTTTTTCATAATGCGAGATGAAAAATGAATCATACTTCGTATCCCCGGTCATCGCGAACAGGTATACGGCAGCAGCAGCGGCTTCTGCATAATGTTCATTTAAAAATATTCGTAACGGACCGTTGCCATCTCCCGCTTTAATGGCGGTATACTGACAGGTAATATTGGCAACTTCGGCATCGGTAATCACTCCCGGAGTAATCAAATCCAATGGCTCCGCATACCCTAGGTAGTATTCCCAAGCCAAGACGGCCTTCTCCAGGAGCAGATCTGAATATTCGGTATCAAAATCCTTATATACCAAGGCGGCATGTGCCAACATTCCGGCGGCTGCCATGGAAGCACTGGGACAGGTTTGCGAATAAAAACGAGGGCGGTCGTCGGTGCTTGGCGGAGATATGTAGGCATCCTTTACTACCCCAACTTTTGATATGACCGCACCATCGGGATCTTGCATGGCCATGACCCAATCCAATTCCCACTTAATTTCATCCAGAATATCGGGAAGGTTTCCACCGGCTTCGGGAATGCGAAGTGCAAAATCGTTCCAAAATTCAGGGTGTTGCTGATACGTAGTCAGTAAATTGTGTACCGGTGGAGAAGCCAGGTTGATATATTTATTGGGGTCTCCAGCGTCTATCCAACCTTTACCGACGTCCCTAGCGCTACCGCCAGGATATTTTTCATCGTAATTGCATGGTGACAGTGCCGCGGTATCTTGAAATTTTCCCTGGTACCATGCGGTATCTACCCAATTCGCGCCTGAACCGTATTCCGCCGTTTTGTCCTGTCCGATACGTTGGTAGTAGAAGGTTTCCAAAGCAACCCGAAGCACATCTTCATATACGGCATCACCGATCTTGAAGGTATGGGAGTCTATTTTGGACCCATTTTCATCGGTAACCTGTATATAGTACTCCCCTGGTGTTTGAAATTCGGTAAAATCAAATGTCCAACCGCGGTCTCCCGAGGCCACATCCAAAAGGGAACGTTCTTCATCCTGCTCTTCCGAATTTCTCCAGATGTTGGCCTTTTTTTGAAGTACTACCTCACCTTCAAGGGTTCGCAGCTCCACGGCAATATCGGCATCCAACAGAATGCCCTGATCGTTATTAAAACCCTCTAGGGACTTTGCGATAATAGCCTTCTTTTCAGCTTTTTCCATGTAGCCAAATTGGTCTACCCGAATGTAATTTTTATCCGTGTCGATTCCCTGCGAAAAACCGGAAACCATGGCCCCAACGATGAAAAGGAGCAAAAGCAAGCCCTTTCGAAATATGTCATTTTTTTCCATAATTTAAACTATTTGCGTGTTAACCTCTTCTTTTGTTTTACGGTACCTCAGGGTACGGCCAGTACTTGGCCAAGAAGCGTTTCTTTTAAATTCTGTAAATTTCAACAGCTGTTTCAGTTGGGCCTAGGTTTCCCTGTCCCCATTTTTAGAAGCATCCCTGTTTTTTAACGGAACGGCACATTGTATCACTATTCGGTAGGCACCTTCAAACGGTGCTGTGATGCTTATGTGGCATTTCATTTAAAATTTAGGGTATTGAACAGCTGGTATTGCGACGGACCTGTAAGGCCTATTTAAATCCATCAATGATCAAATCCGATATCGGTGTTTTTTTGGAGTGCACTCATCGGAAAAAACCAGGTTGTTTCAGCTACTTTAAACAACCGTTTTACGTACTTTTTGTTTCATAATACTGTGGTGTTTTTAATTAAAAAAAGAATTTTAATACCTTTTAAGATCTGTTTTTGACAAAAATGCATGTGCCAAATCTAGACCTCTCGGCATTACATAGTTAATAAAATTTCTATCTAAAAATTGCGAAATGATCAAATAACATTACGCTGAAGTCAATAAAATCAACAAATTGACAGGATAATACCAGAAAACAAAATTTCAAAAATCATTTTTAAACAAGCTGTTTGGAACCTCACGGGGGTTGATCAAACAAAAAAAGTAAGGCAAGTAGTTAATTTTGAGTATCTGTAGCGCCAAAATACTCAGGTCTTTTGCTTTTTCTTTTGTGCGGCAGGAAAAAGTACATTATTTAAGATGAGTCGATACCCGGGGGAAGTAGGATGCAGTTCCAGTTCCGTTTTTGGGTCCCCTACGCGATGTTGGTAGTCTTCGGGATCGTGACCCCCATAAAAGGTAAAAAAGCCTTTACCCTTTATCCCATGCACGTAGCGCGCTTCGCCGTTGATCTTGTTTTCCCCCAAAACCATAACGGTAGGTTTTACCAACTTTCGTTCGAAGGCGGTAGTTTGTCCCATGAAGCCTTTTACCAGAGCGGTATGGTTCTGACAGAGCATAGTGGGTACGGGATCCCATTTTGCGGAGAAGTCCATCAACGAAAAATAGTCGGACTCTTTTGGTACGTTACCCCTTTTGGTAGTCATGTCAATAGAGGAAAATTCGTATTGCAAGGGATTGCGCTCCAACACAAAATCCTTAAAGGCAAACGTTCTGGAAAAATCGAGCTTTGATTGATAGTTTGCTTCGGAGGGATCGCCGTCGAACATGGGTTCGCAAATATCTACCGTTTCGGCGGATAGCGCAATGTCAAAACTATCGGTTGCGGAACACATGGCGAACATGAAGCCTCCCCCGATCACATAGTTTCTAATTTTTTGCGCTACCGCCCTTTTTTGTTCGGAAACCTTATCAAATCCCAATTTAGTGGCCAAGGCCTCGGCGTTCTGTTTTTGTTCGATATACCAAGGCGCCGCACGATAAGCACCATAAAACTTACCGTACTGTCCCGTAAAATCTTCGTGGTGCAAGTGCAACCAATCGAACAGTGCCAGTTCATCGCGCAGCACTTCTTCATCATAAACCGTCTCATAGGGAATTTCGGCATAGGTGAGTACCATGGTCACCGCGTCGTCCCAAGGTTGGTTTCCCTTAGGGGAATACACGGCCACTTTTGGCGCTTTTTCCAACACCACCGCTTCTTGGTTCATGGAGGGGCTACCGATATCGTCCAAAATGGACTGTGCTTCCCCATCCGATAACACCTCAAAGGACACCCCGCGAATTTGGCATTCCTTACGGATGTTTTCCCCATCCGGTAATAGGAACGAACCGCCCCTATAGTTCAACAACCACTGAACCTTTTGTTGCTTGGTCAGCACCCAGTAAGTAATACCGTATGCCTTAAGATGATTTTTTTGTCCTTCCACATCCATGGGGATTAAAATGGAGGAAGCGAAAATGGGGTAAGCGGACAGAATAAAGAGAAGGGAGAGGATACTTTTTCGCATGCCTGGTTTTCTTTGAGGGGTACTTCTCAAATATAACGGAAATTACCTCCGTTTTGTTTTTGGCAACGTTAAAGATTTTAGAAAAGGAGGTACTTTACCGGTTTCTGAAAATAGGTAAAGAGCATCATTAGAAGTCCGTTTTCAGGAAGAACAGTTTCTCTCCCCTCGATGGCAGCAATATATTAGATTTAAAACGGTACCCCGCTATCGTCTTCCGGTCCCAGACCATCGTTCATGGAGCTTCCAAATGCTTCGTTGGCATCGGGAAGGCTGCTGGTATTGAACGGGTTTTCATCGCCATCGTTCATTTTCGATTGAAATTCGAAAGGCGAATCAAAATCGTCCAGATTGTCGAACTTACCAAGGTTTCCAATGAACTTCAAACGGATGTTTTCCAATCCCCCGTTACGGTGTTTGGCTACGATAAACTCGGCCTGCCCTTGTGTGGGCGTGCGCTCTTCATCGTCCCACTCATCAATTTTGTAGTATTCTGGACGGTATATAAAGGATACGATATCGGCATCCTGTTCAATGGCCCCGGATTCCCTTAGATCCGACAGTAACGGCCTTTTACTGCCGCCACGGGTCTCTACCGCCCGCGAAAGCTGTGACAGGGCAATGACCGGTATGTTCAATTCTTTGGCCAAGGCTTTTAGGTTTCGAGAAATGGTAGAAATTTCCTGCTCCCTATTCCCTCCTTTTTGCGACCCTCCGGCCGTCATCAGTTGCAGGTAATCGATGATGATCAGTTTAATACCATGCTGGGAGGCCAAACGCCTTGCTTTTGCCCGAAGGTCAAAAATGGATAAGGAGGGTGTATCGTCTATGAACAAGGGCGCTTTTTCCAACGCCTTTACCTTTACGTTCAATTGTTCCCACTCGTGTTTTTCCAGCTTACCGGTACGCAATTTCTCGGAGGAAAGTCCTGTTTCCGAAGAAATAAGTCGCGTAATCAACTGTACGGAGGACATTTCACAGGAAAAGAACGCCACTGGAATATTGGAATTCACGGCCATATTCTTGGCCATGGACAGCGTAAGCGCCGTTTTACCCATACCCGGCCGTGCCGCTACAATGATCAAATCACTCGGCTGCCAACCGGAAGTCAACTTGTCAACCTTGTCAAAACCGGAGGCCACCCCACTCATTCCCTCCTTGTTGGCAATTTCCTCGATCCGCCTTTTTGCTTGTATAACGAGATCCTGGGCCGTTTCGGCAGAGCGTTTTAGGTTGCCCTGGGTTACGTCGTACAGTTTGGATTCAGCGGCATCCAACAAGTCAAAAACATCGGTACCCTCATCGTACGCCTCCTCAATGATCTCGTTTGAAATTTTTATCAAACTTCGTTGAATGAATTTTTGAAGAATGATTCGCGCATGAAACTCGATATGGGCGGAAGAAGCTACCTTTTGCGTTAGTTTTATGAGGTAAAAATCCCCCCCGATCGCCTCTAAGTGTCCGCTTTTCTTTAATTGGGACGAAACGGTTAATAAATCGACCGGTTCCGAACTTTCAAATAATTTGAAAATTGCTTCATAGATAAATCGGTGCGCGTCCTTATAGAATACATCGGGATGTAAGATATCTATTACCTCATCGACCCCTTTTTTATCAATCATCATTGCCCCCAATACAACTTCCTCTAAATCAACAGCTTGCGGCGGTATTTTACCACGCTCCAAGTTGATTAGCGTTGATTTATCGATTTTGCGCGCTATAGTGGGTTCTCTGCTCTCCATGGTGACGAAAGTATGGAATTAACCTTAAGTTAACATCGGTAACACCCGATGCGATATCAACAACTCATTCACAAATGTGCTGTTGATAAGTTACGATTTTATGTTGATAACGAAAAAAATCCGGAAAGTCGGTCTTCCGGATTTTAAATTTCTTGGATAGTGCGGTGGTTAGCCGTTGAAAACGCCCATCTGTGCATATTTTTCCATTCGGGCGTTCACCAATTCCTTTGGTGATAACTTTTCCAATTTTTCAAAATGTGCGGAAATTTTATTTTTTACGATCTGAAACGTTTTTTCCCTATTGGCATGTGCCCCCCCTTCGGGTTCCCTAACGATCTCGTCGATGATCTTTAATTTTTTCATGTCGTTGGCAGTGAGTTTTAAAGCCTCGGCCGCAATTTCCTTGTACTCCCAGCTTCTCCAAAGAATGGAAGAACAGGATTCCGGGGAAATTACCGAATACCATGTATTTTCCAACATCAATACCACATCGCCAACACCGATCCCCAGTGCCCCTCCCGAAGCACCTTCTCCTATAATGACTACCATTATGGGAACTTTCAAACGGGTCATCTCCATAATGTTCCGCGCAATGGCCTCTCCCTGTCCACGCTCTTCGGCCTCTATTCCCGGGTATGCGCCCGGAGTGTCGATCAAACACACTACGGGAACACCGAACTTTTCTGCGGATTTCATTAAACGTAACGCTTTCCGGTACCCTTCCGGATTCGCCATACCAAAATTTCGGTATTGCCGGGTTTTGGTATTGTATCCTTTTTGTTGCCCAATGAACATATAGGTTTGGTCCCCTATTTTTCCAAGGCCACCGATCATCGCCTTATCGTCCTTTACATTTCGATCGCCATGCAGTTCTAAAAAGGTATCCCCGCATATGGCCTGTATGTAATCCAGGGTATAGGGCCTGTTCGGATGCCGTGATAATTGTACCCGTTGCCAGGCTGTAAGGGTCTTATAGATTTCTTTTCTGGTATCCTTTAATTTTTTCTCGATCTGTTTGCAGGTCTCCGTTACATCGACATCACTTTCCTTGCCGATGATCATGCATTTGTCCAGCTGATCTTCAAGTTCTTTAATGGGCAGTTCAAAATCTAAATATTCCATAATTCACGATCGGTTGCGTTCTTTTGATGGACAAATATAAAACTTTATGTAGAACGGATATGAAATCATCTCCTTTTTAAACGCGCCCTATTTTTTATCCATCCATTGGCGATTACGGTGAGTACGATGACCCCGGCACCGATGTAAAAGGGCGCACTCATCCGTTCGGAATCACTTAAAATAAAATAGGCCAAAACGATACCGTAAACGGGCTCCAAATTAATGGTCAACATTACGGTATAGGCGGATAGGTTTCGCATTACCCGTACCGATGCAATGAAGGCGTATGCGGTACATATGCTGGCCAAAATGGCAATATAGGACCAGTCGTTTGCGGGTAGGTCGAAAAATGCTTTTGAAAAACCGTTGGTCACACCCAAATACAAGGATAGCAGCGTTACCCCGATCAACAACTCATAAAAGGTGATTACGGAGGGCCTTGCGGTTTTTACCAGTCTACCGTTGATGACCGAAAATACCGCGGCAAGAAAAGCAGATAGCAAGGCCAGCAGCATACCGGTCACATATTGTGGTTCCAAACCGAATATTACCGCTAACCCGAACAATACGGCCATCCCGAAAAGCAGCTCGTACCCAATAATCTTGCCCTTGTTCCATAAGGGTTCGATCAGGGCGGTAAAAAATGCCCCCGATGCCATAACGGTCAACGCCACGGCGACCGTTGCGGTTTTAATGGCCATAAAAAAGGTTACCCAATGAACGGCCAACGCCACACCACCGACAATCAGTAGCCCAAAGTCCCTTTTTGTTACTTTGGGTCCTATGCCCTTAAACAATAGGTATAGTCCGATCAGTGCCGTAGCGATCCCCATTCGGTACCATACCAATGGTAGGGCCGTAATGGTAATGAGCTTGCCCAAAATTGCCGTAAAGCCCCAAATGAATACGATGAAATGTAAATGGAGCTGATCGGTAAGCTTAGCGTTTGGCATTTTGAAGGAGATAAAATGCGAGGATACCGAACAAAATGTTGGGGATAACTACCGCCAATAGCGGTGAAAAACCGGCCTGTTCGGCCAAGGTTCCAAAAACTTTATCGAAGAAAATAAAAATAAAGGCCACAAAAATACCAAAGGCAAGGTTCACGCCCATACCGCCCCTACGCTTTGTAGACGATACCGCTACCGCGATAATGGTCAGGATAAAGGCACTTACCGGCAATGCCCAACGTTTGTATTTTACCAAACGGTACGCGTTAATATTGGATGCCCCTTTTTTCTTTTGATCTTTTATGAATTTATTCAATTGAAAAAAGTCCTTCGTTTCGGCCACATAGGACACTGGGGTAAGATCGGCAATATTGAAATCGAAAACGGTATCGAGCCTTCTTTTGGTCTCCAAAATTTCTTCGTCCCCGTTTACCGTTCGCTTTTGATATGACGTAAGGCGATAGGTAGTATCCTTGGCCACCCAGCGGATCATTGCTGCCGAAATTTTGAATTCCAACTTGTTGTCCTCCCCGAAGCGTTCAAAGGTAAAGTTGCTACCACTTTGCCGCGCGGGGTTGAAGCTGCTTACATAGATGAAATCGCGTTCGTTCAGCTGGGTAAAAATATTGGTGGTCACCCGATCTTGACGTCCCTTTTTGAGGTATTTGAACTTGAACTCGTTGAACCCGGCACTTGCTTTGGGCACTATGAACATCGCCATTAAAAACATAAGCGTGGCAATTAGGGAGGCGCCGATAATATATGGTCTTAAAAAACGACCGAACGATACGCCGGAACTTAAAATGGCAACAATTTCGGTATTTCCAGCGAGTTTTGAGGTGAAAAAAATGATTGACAGAAACAAAAATATAGGGAATAATAGACTGCCGATATACAGGGTAAAGTTGCCGTAGTATCGAAAAATTTCGTTCAAGGGCGCCTCGTTATCGATCATTTTACCGATCTGTTCGGCCAAGTTCGCCATAATGCCAATCGGCACGAACAGCAAAATCATTACGATAAACGTAACGAGATACCTTTTTAGGATATACTTGTCTAAAATCGTCAAGGCTATAGTCGTTTATCCATTTGTTTGACCATCATGTTCTTCCACACGGTAAAATCTCCTGCCAGAATATGTTTTCGCGCCTCACGCACCAACCAAAGGTAAAAACCGAGGTTGTGAATGGTGGCAATCTGTTTTCCCAAATATTCCTTGGCAACGAACAGGTGTCGTAAATAGGCCTTGGAATACTCGGTATCGACAAAGGTAATGCCCATGTCGTCTATGGCAGAAAAATCGTCCTCCCACTTTTTATTTTTGATATTGATGGTTCCATGAGCGGTAAAGAGCATTCCATTCCGTGCATTACGTGTCGGCATCACGCAATCGAACATGTCGACCCCAAGGGCAATATTCTCCAAAATATTGATCGGTGTACCTACTCCCATCAGATAACGGGGCTTGTCCTCGGGTAATATTTCACAGACCACATCGGTCATCGCATACATTTCTTCTGCCGGTTCCCCTACCGATAGTCCACCGATGGCATTTCCCTCGGCCCCTACCCCGGCAATGTACTCCGCCGATTGTTTTCTAAGGTCCTTATAGGTCGATCCTTGAACGATAGGAAAAAAAGTCTGTTCGTAATCGTACTCGAAAGGGGTTTTCTTCAAATGTGTAATGCAGCGTTCCAACCACCTATGGGTCATGTGCATGGACCTTTTGGCGTAGTTGTATTCGCAGGGATATGGTGTACATTCATCGAACGCCATAATAATATCGGCGCCGATCACCCGTTGGATCTCCATCACATTTTCGGGTGTAAACAGATGCAGGGACCCGTCGATATGGGATTTGAACTTTACGCCCTCTTCCTTGATCTTTCTGTTGGCGGATAGGGAGTATACCTGGTAGCCCCCACTATCGGTGAGAATGTTTCGGTCCCAACCCATAAATTTGTGCAGTCCGCCCGCCTTTTTTAGAATATCGGTCTTAGGCCTTAGGAACAGGTGGTAGGTATTTCCCAAAATGATATCGGGATCAATTTCCTCCTTCAATTCCCTTTGGTGTACGCCTTTGACCGAGGCTACGGTTCCCACCGGCATGAATATGGGGGTCTGAACGGTGCCGTGGTCGGTGACCATGCTTCCCGCACGTGCCTTGCTCTGCGAATCGGTTTGGTGTAGGGTAAATTTCAAATCTTCTGTTATGAGCGCAAATATAATCAACTCCAATCGAGAAGATGCTTAACAAAAAAATAAAGTTCTGCGGGTACTTTGTTATATATGAAACCGGAATACTTCCGAAGCTATGGGAGCGGCATTGGGCGCTAGCGGGCATGATTTCCCTATTTTAAAGTTCTGGGGCGAAATCGATGTAGTTTTTCTTCCCAAAACCTTCCGCCTCCCGTTAATAAATTATCATAACTACCGCTTGTCCTGCGAAAAGATTGCGTTACTTTTGGGCATCGAAAACAAAAAAATTATGGCCACACTTGAAGCGTTGGAAGCGGTAGTTGAACAAACACGCCGCGATATTTTACGAATGGTACACAAGGTGAACTCCGGACACCCCGGAGGTTCCCTAGGCTGCACTGAATTCTTTGTAGCCCTGTACCACGAAATTATGCACCTGAACGAGGGGTTCGATATGGATGGTGCCGGAGAGGATCTGTTTTTCCTTTCCAACGGCCACATATCCCCGGTTTACTATAGTGTTTTGGCCCGCAAAGGGTACTTTCCCGTTGAGGAGCTCAATACGTTCAGACTGATCGATTCCAGACTTCAGGGCCACCCGACCACCCATGAGGGACTTCCGGGCATCCGCATCGCCTCTGGCTCTTTGGGCCAAGGAATGTCGGTAGCGATCGGTGCCGCACTGGCCAAAAAATTGAACAAGGACGAGCGATTGGTGTATAGCCTACATGGAGATGGTGAGTTGCAAGAGGGCCAAAATTGGGAGGCCATTATGTATGCCGCCGGGAACAACGTGGACAACCTGATTTCGACCATAGATTTTAACGGTCAACAAATCGATGGTGCCACGGACGATGTGCTCCCTATGGGCAACTTAAGGGCAAAGTTCGAAGCCTTTGGTTGGGACGTTCTAGAAATTGAAAAAGGAAATGACCTGGAGGCCGTAGTCAACGGCATGCAGGAAGCCAAAAGCCGAACGGGCAAAGGTAAGCCGGTGTGCGTGTTATTGCACACGGTAATGGGGAACGGGGTAGATTTTATGATGCATACCCACGCATGGCATGGAAAGGCGCCCAACGATGAGCAATTGGCCACCGGTTTGGCACAAAACGCGGAAACTTTAGGGGATTATTAAAAGATTTGGATTACCACAGGTTCGATTCCCGACTTCTTTGGGAATGGAAATAAAATGAAACTTATGACAAAATACGTAGACCAAGGCAAAAACGATACTCGAAGCGGGTACGGGGCCGGAATGACCGAATTGGGAAGAACCAACCCTAATGTTGTCGCACTCTGTGCAGATTTGGTGGGGTCCTTAAAAATACAAACGTTTATCGATGAAAACCCGGAACGTTTTTTCCAGGTAGGCATCGCAGAGGCCAATATGATGGGCATTGCGGCCGGTTTGACCATTGGTGGCAAAATTCCATTTACGGGAACTTTTGCCAATTTTTCCACGGGAAGGGTCTATGATCAAATACGACAATCCATCGCCTATTCGGACAAGAATGTGAAAATATGTGCTTCCCACGCAGGAATTACCTTGGGAGAGGATGGTGCGACCCACCAAATTCTAGAGGATATTGGACTAATGAAAATGTTGCCGGGGATGACGGTCATCAATCCCTGTGACTACAACCAGACCAAAGCCGCTACTATTGCCATTGCGGAACACGAAGGTCCGGTATATCTTCGTTTTGGAAGGCCGAAAGTGGCAAATTTCACGCCCGTCGATCAAAAATTTGAAATTGGAAAGGCAGTGCTTTTAAACGAAGGCACCGATGTAACGATCATTGCGACCGGCCATTTGGTATGGGAGGCGCTTATTTCCGCCGAAAATCTCGAAAAAGAAGGCATTTCTGCAGAGGTAGTCAACATCCATACGATAAAGCCCTTGGACGACGAAGCTGTGTTAAAGTCTGTTAAAAAGACAGGCTGTGTGGTGAGCGCGGAAGAGCATAATTATTTGGGCGGACTTGGTGAGAGTATTGCCAGAGTGCTTGCCCTGCACCACCCGGCGCCCCAAGAGTTCGTAGCGACACAGGATACCTTTGGTGAAAGTGGTACGCCGGCGCAGCTCATGGAGAAATACGGCCTGAACAATAAAGCGATATCGGAGGCCGTTCATAGGGTACTGAGAAGAAAATGATAATGGTATCGTTTTTGATGCCATGAACGTATTAAAAAACGAGCACATTATGAAACTACAAAAACGAGTACTAGTATTCGCGGTTACCCTGTTGACAGGATTTGCCGCCATGTCCCAAGCCGGTTCGGGCTTTGGGATAAAAGCAGGGTTCAACTACAACCAGAACGGTGACCTTATTGCCGGTGTCGGCGATGCCGCGGAAGACATCATTCAAGGTTCGGACGGCAAGGTCGGGTATCAGATCGGGGTGTTCTACAAACGTAAACTGGCCAAAATCTACCTTAGACCGGAGTTGATCTATACCAAAACAGCTAGCAGCTACGAGCTGAACGGCGCTACCAATACGTATGACATTTCTAAACTGGACCTTCCCGTGCTTTTGGGCGTTAAAGTCGTAGGACCCTTGCATGTGTTTGCCGGACCGGCCTTTCAATACCTATTGGAGAACGATTTGGAAAACTTTAGCATCAACGAAGCGGAAAACGACTTTACCGTAGGCCTGCACCTTGGAGCAGGGGTTAATTTGGGCAAACTCGGGTTCGATGTGCGCTATGAAAGGGGATTTTCCCAAAACGAGGCCAATTTTGTAAGCGACAACATTACCCCCGAAATTAACGGTCGAGTAGATTCCAGACCTTCCCAAGTGATTTTAGCGGTTTCCTTGAAATTGTAGGGATACCGATACCATTTTAACTTTGAAATGGTACAAACAAGAACATAAAAAAACACCATTGTTGTCTACAACAATGGTGTTTTTTATTTCAATACCCGCAGAGGAGGCTTAATTATCCGGGTCCAAGTGGTCGGGGATATTATCGTTGTCGGAATCTTCAAATGTAATGGTACCATCGTCATTGACCACAATTTCATCTTCAGTTAATCTCTCGTCATTGTCATCGTCTACGTCTAAATAATTGGGTATTCCATCCCCATCTGTGTCATCATTAAATAAATCCAAATCATTGTCCAAATCTTCCCGTAGGCTTGGAATTCCATCTCCATCATGGTCGGCTATATTTGTTTCTACCAAGTTTATTTTGAAGGCCAACGGGGCAAAACTTTCACCTACCTGGCTGCTACTATTGAAGTAACCTAAACCTGAGGGCATAAATAGTACGCCTATCCCGGAATCATTCACTTCAAAAGTTCCGTCATCATTTAAAATCAGTTCCGTTCCGTCTTTAAATAAAGTAAGGCCTTCCTCAAACCCGCGAACAAACGAACCAGCATTAGATGCCGTACCGGTTCCCTGTAAATCGAACCAAGTTAAATTGGCATCGAAAACCTCATTGTTCAAAAGAAATCCTTCATAATCGACATAGACAGAGTCTGCAATTGAAGGGTTCTCGCCCTGTCCTTCCCTGACCGATAAATAATACAGTCTGTGTGGAACATCATTTTCTTCATCCAGTCCGAGAAAAGCGGTTGATGAAACGTTAATATCAACGGAAGACAATAAATCACCACTTTCCGAAATGGGTCTTTTATCCTGATTTTCACCTGCTATGGTGTCTATCACTATTCGATAATCAAAATCTTCAGGTGGATTTTCAAACTCTTCGTAGTTGTAAAAATGTGTACTAAAATATGCTTGAATCTCTGCATCGTTTTCCGCAGCAACCTCGCTTAAAGGTCTTGGTGGATCAACATCGCCCAAGGGTGCATCATCATCGTTATTACAGGACGAAAGCCCTATCACCATTCCTAAGCCCAGTATAATGCAACTACGTATCATATCCCTAAGTATTTAAGTGGAGCAAGATACAATTTTCAATATCCTTTAAAGTTAGTCTTAACAAAGAATTTGTAAACAAATTGAAAGGTTTTCTAAAAAACATAGCACCCTAAAAGTTCTAGAACGCACTGTTTTTTCTATTGTAACAGATGGTATTTCTTCAGTATTATTATTTCTTTCCAACTACTTCATAAAATCAGTAAAGATTACTATTCGGCATAGCATTTTTTTTCAAATTAAACTACGAACAAGGTTAACATTTTAATATTAAAATTTTCATTTACCCTACAATTAAAAACTATATTTTAGCGAAAAATATTATAATAATTAAATCTTCTCACCATGAAAAAAATTTTTATTTTACTTACATCTGTCTTACTATTTTCGTGTAATAATGATCAAGAATCAAGCGACAACATTATAACCGAAACAATTAACTATTCATTTGATGGCAAAAATTATAAAATTGAGTTTATCAAAAACCAAAATCAAGAATTAGAAACTGTTGAAAGTATTGATTCAAAAGCAATCGATAACATCATAGAGAATAATGAGAATTTGATATTTCATGATGTTGATGAACATAATATCATGTTGTTTGCCACAGAGGAAAAATTAGAGAAATTTTTATTTGAATCCGGTAGACCTTTATCAAAAAAATCAAATGTCGACAGGAGCAGTCTCTACTCATGGCAAAACCTAGCAATCCATCGTGACTCCTATTTAAACTCCCCAATACCATGGGCTGTAAACAGTTTGGGAAACATTGCCACCAACACCGGTGGATACTATCAATACTGTACCTTTGCGGCTGGAAGTAATGAAGACCGCCTTAAAAATTTAGCTTTATCTACTAATTGGAGAACTGTATCTCAGGGAGCTGTATATGGCTGTCCAAGCAGTAACGCACCAAACGATCAAATCAGTTCTGTAAGCGTTAGAAATGTATTTGCCCGTTTTTATGAAGATGCAAATTATAGAGGACGTTCAATTGTAAGAGACGCAAGGTATGGTAGCCGTATTAGCGAATATAGCCGATTAAAAAGTGTTCGTTACAGAGGTCGATGGGATAATAGAATTAGCTCAATCAAACTCTCTAACTAGTTTAATCTTTCTTTTTAAAAAACCTTTAAGCGAGAATCTTTTTTAGATTCTCGCTTTTTTGTTTTGTGAAACAAAAATCGCATATCTTCACAATCCCGAGATTGATCTGATTTATTGGACCTGTTAATTTTCTCAATAATGGTGTCAAGTCAGTAAAACACTTATTTTCAATGCGCATCGACAAATACTTATGGAGCACCCGTTATTTTAAGACCCGGAACCAGGCCACCATCGCTTGTAAAAAGGGGCATATCAAAGTAAACGAACAAGCGGTAAAACCCTCCAGGGAAGTATATCCGATGGATAAACTTATCGTTCGAAAAAACCAGATCAACTACCAGCTTACCGTATTGGATATCCCTCCTAGCCGGGTCGGTGCCAAATTGGTGGACATTTACCGCAAGGATACCACGCCCAAGGAAGCCTTTGCCCAAAAGGACCTGTTGCAATACTCCAAAGACTATTATCGTAAGAAAGGTACGGGAAGGCCCACCAAAAAGGACCGACGGGAAATCGAGGGCTATACCGATGCCCATGACGATTTTTTTACCGATACTTCCGAAGAGGAATAGCAGGGTAAAGATTCCTTTGTTGCCGACTTCCATAAAACGGATACCTTTTTTGATCTACATCAAGTACATTTAGACCATAAAACCGTAACTTGACCTAAATAAATAGCACAGTGAAAATCATTGCATTTCCTTTTGCCGGCGGCAATACCTATTCTTTTAATTTTTTAAGTAATTTTCTTGGTCCTCAAGGGATGTCATTAGTGGTTTTGGAATACCCCGGACGGGGCATACGAATCAGGGAACCACTGCTCGTTACCATGGATGAACTATTAAAAGACGCCATGGTACAGCTAAAAAAGCACATCACCCATGAGGAATACATTATTTACGGCCATAGTTTAGGCGGACTGCTAGGTTTACTTGTATGTCAACGTATCGATCAAATGGGGCTAAAAAAACCGACGGCCTTAGTGGCATCGGGAAGGCCACTGCCCCATTTAAAAAGAAGGCATAAAATTTCACATCTTCAAAAAGATTTATTTTATCAAGAAATTGCCACGCTTGGGGGCCTACCGGAACAGGTATTGGAAAATGAAGACCTGAAACGTTTTTACGAACCGATCCTTAAAGCGGATTTCCAAATTGTAGAAGACTATGTTTTTGAAGAAAACCCCAAAATAAACCTCCCGATTACCGTACTTTATGGGGATGAAGAGTTGCAAAAACTAAACGAAGACCATTCGGACGGGCATCAGAACGGTGGAATCGATCACGACTTCATAAAAAAAACTTGGGAAGCAGAAACCGTTGCGCCCGTAACGGTAAGCGTACTTCCTGGAAATCATTTTTTCATATACGACCATGGAGCAACCATTGCCCAAACTTTTATTCAAAAATTTCATTGCCCCACCTAAGCCGTTGGCCACCCTCGATCTTCCTTTAATGCTATGGTCGAATTTAAAAGATACCGACCTTTCCGTGCTGTTGGCCAACTACCGTACGCTCTTGCCGGAAACGCTACAAAAAGAGGTTTTCAGGTACCGCAGAAAAGTGGATCAAGCGAATTGCTTGGTCGGTAAGCTATTATTGTATGCAGGCCATTATCTTGGCACCGGAACCTTATTGGACTTCGATACGTTTTCGAAAGGTTTCCATAAAAAACCGTTCCTTTTAAACAGTCCCCTGCACTTCAACATTTCACATAGTGGTCATACGGTAACGTCCCTATTCGGCACTACCCCTGTTGGCATTGACGTGGAAAAAATACAGGCCAACAAACTAGAAGATTTTCCAAATCTTTTTACCGAAGGAGAATTAAAGGATATTACTACTGGGGGCATGCATCGTTTTTTTTACTACTGGACCCGTAAAGAGGCGGTGGTCAAAGCAAATGGAAAAGGAATGGGGATTCCCTTCACCGCTATCGACACCCAAAAACCCGAAATAGTATTGGAACAAAAAAAATGGCGTATCCATAGTTTTGAATGGGAAGGGTATGCCTGTAGTTATGTGCTAGAACAACACTTTCCTAAAATCCAGTTGCTAGAAATGGTGTTTTAATACCGACATATCATTAATACCAATTTACTTTTAAAATAAGCTATTCTAACTCCTTCATTGTCCATTTGATTTGGATTGCAAGTGTATAAATAACGTGAGTTCGACGTAAAAAACGGCCTTATTATAAAATGAACACCATAAATCGGCTGTTTATCATTTCATTTGGCCTTCCGTTCATTTTTTTTACTTGTCCAAAAGAAACGGAACCAAACCAAAGAAAAATTCCACGGTAGCTAAAACATGGGCGTTCTAAATGGAACTACTTTTTTTCGATCCATAGATTACTTCCCAATTGCTTATACGCCAAGGGCATTTCTTCAAATGCCTCCGGGGATACTGTATGAAGATAATGCGAAAAGAAAAGGATTTCATAGTGCTGGTTATGTATTAAGAAACTTCTTAGAAAGTAATCCTCATTCCAATTCCTACCTGCAAAAACCCATTGTTTCGGATATTCGAACGGATAAAAAACATCGTGAAAATGAATGATGACACCAGATTTCAGCACGGGGAGTATTTCAAACAAAATATGCAATACATCGCTTCCCGTTTTTCCTACGTGGCTACTATCCACAAAAAAGACATCCCCCTTTTTCAACTTTTTAAACGTTTCCAAAGGGACTTGTTGAATGGTGGACTCCAAAATTTCGCACTGCCCATAATCTTCCTTCTTATATATCGAAAACAACCTTCTTGGATTGGGTTCAATAAACATAAGCTGCATTTTGTGGTCCATAAAATATTCGTTGGTATCCAGCATTACTGCGGAAGAATATCCAGACCCGACTTCTATAATCCTCTTTGGCCTGGACTGTCGTATCATGGCATATAGGACGATTCCATCCGTGTACGGATACCAAAGGTTGTTCAAATGGTACCTGAAATCCGATAACGCTTTTTCAGGGTAGGGCATTTCCTTATAATGTTCCGCAAATTGTTTGGCCAGCCCCAATTGGTGGGAATGATTGAAATCGATACCCTGTATATCATTTACATTCTTTTCGGTCCAAATATCATCCTGTCTTTTCTTTAATTCCGGTACGGAAACTACGGAAGAAGAATTATAACCTGGATGGTAGCGCGCATTTTTATAGTGCTCGATCAGTACCAAAAACGGTTTAAAAAAATAATATAGCGACAGTCCTAAAAAATTATGTATTGTTTTCATTAGAGGAATAACAGTGTAAATTAGGTATCGGTTACAAGTAAGCCCCTTCTTCTTTATCTTTGAAAAAGCAAAGGTCCTGTTCCATGAAAAATAACATATTATCGCACCAACAAATACAGCATACCGTACAGCGCATTGCCTATCAAATTTATGAGGCGAATGTAACGGAAACCGAAATCGTGATTGCGGGTATCGATGGGGGCGGATTAAAACTGGCCAAAAAGCTGCAACGGGTTTTGCGCAGGATTACCGATGCGGAAATTTTATTGTGTAAGGTAAGCATGGACAAAACCAATCCGCTTGGTAGCGGAGTTACTACCTCCATTGCGAGTTCGGATTACGAACATAAATCCATTGTTCTGGTGGACGATGTTTTAAATTCCGGAACAACTTTGATCTATGGGGTCCATCATTTTCTAAAAACCCCTTTAAAACAGTTGAAAACCGCTGTGCTGGTGAATCGAAACCATAAAAAGTATCCGGTAAAGGCCGATTTTAAAGGTATTTCGCTTTCCACCTCTTTACAGGAGCATGTACATGTGGCGTTTCAGGCCCGAAACGACAGTGTTTTTCTAGACTGATTTTTCTAGGATTTCCTGAGCCAAATGTTCTGGAGTTTTGGCCTTGCATGCTATTTTATGTGGGGCCTGATTATAAAAAAAGCTTCGTTCGAACAAATGTTTCCCTATAAATTCCATCAGTTCCGCATCGGGAACGTTTTTGATCAAGGGGCGTTGTTCTTTCTCCGTTTTCAACCGTTCGACCAATTGCGGCAACCCGTGTTTTAAGTAAAACACATTTTTGGTAGCGGACAACATCGCCACAACATTGTTGCCATAACAGGGTGTACCTCCACCGGTGGCCAACACAACATTCCCATCCATTGCAAGTACCTCTTTTAAGTATTCCAATTCCTTTTTTCGAAAATAAAGTTCTCCTTTGTTGGAGAAAATTTCCGGAACGGACATGCCCTCCCGTGTACCGATATAGTCGTCCAAATCAATAAACCTGGTTGCGGAAAGCTGAGCGACCACTTTTCCTACGGTAGACTTACCACTACCCATGTACCCTAACAATATGATTTTCAAAGACTTTGTTTTAAAACGTCAATTCATTTTTTTCCGAATTCAAAGAAAAGATAAATTTCTGGTAAAATCGACTTGTAAAATAAATTATTGACCTTATATTTGCACCCGCCAAGGGCAAAAACTTGGTGCTTAAATTTTGACTTGGTAGCTCAGTTGGTAGAGCATCTCCCTTTTAAGGAGAGGGTCCTGGGTTCGAGCCCCAGCCAGGTCACCAATCGGAACATCATCCGAGACCAAAACCTTGCTAATCTTATGATTTGCAAGGTTTTTTGTTTTTAGGGAAGTCATTTAAATTGATTTAATATGATTCTAAATGTTCACAAATCGTCAACATTTATTCAATTCGTCAACATAAGTGTCAACAGTTTTATAAATTGACCTCTAAGAACAACAAAATACTTGCCTAGTTGATTTGACTTTTGTCTCAATTATTGTTTAACAATTAAGACAACAACTATGCGTGCAAAACTAACATTTTCAATTCTTTTTTGGATTTACGGCAGTCGAGCAGACGGAAACAATTCTTCTAACATTTATGCTCGAATTACTCTAAATGGTCAAAAACTCAATTTCAGCGTAAAGCGAAAAATCAATGTCGACTCTTGGGATTCAAAACGTCAAAGGGCAAGAGGTAATAGTGAAAAATCTAGAGCCATCAATTATTATTTAGATGAAGTTAAATCAGAACTAGTAAGTGCTTATAGCGATTTAAAGGCTGAGTCAAAAGTGATAACACCACAACTTATAAAAGCACGATTTTTTGGAGATGATAAAAAAAACCAATCATTAAGAGATGTTTTTAAGTATCATAATGATAAAATGGGAAGCAAACTGGCTCGAAAAACCCTTTGTCACTACAAAACAAGCCAAAAATATATTTTAGAATATATTAAAGCTGAGTATAATAAAGAAGATATGTATCTCCAAGATTTGGACTATGAATTCGTACTAGGCTTTGAGAGCTTTCTACGTTCATATCAGCCAAGACATTATCAAGGTAGTATTGGCAATAATGCCGTGATGAAACATATTCAAAGACTCAGAAGAATGGTTACTTTGGCCTATCACATGGAATGGTTAGAACGCGACCCATTTGTTAAATTCAAACCCAAATTAGAAAAGAAAGAACGTGAATTTCTTACCGAGAAAGAACTTGAGCGCATAGAACAGTTTTCAACTTCTATTGAGAGATTAGCGGTAGTTAAAGACCTTTTCGTATTCGGTTGCTATACTGGAATATGCTATGGTGATATCATGGATTTGAACAAACACAGCATTGTTACCGGTATTGACGGAAACCTATGGTTAATGGCAAATAGAAATAAAACGGGCACCCCATTCAAAATTCCAATTCTACCGGTAGCTGAAAAATTGATTCACAAATACCAGAATCATCATCGTACACATTTCAATGGTAAATTATTGCCATCTATTTCCAACCAAAAACTTAACAGTTACCTAAAAGAAGTGGCAGACCTCTGCGACATAGAAAAGAACTTAACCTTTCATATGGCCAGACATACGTTTGCTACCACGGTAACACTCACTAACGGTGTACCCATTGAAACTGTTTCAAAACTATTAGGACACACTAAATTAGCAACAACTCAGATATACGCTAGAGTAATCGAGAGAAAATTAAGTGCAGATATGATGGTTCTCAAAAAAAAGTTAGCCTAGTTTAAACATCCGACGAAGTAACAGAATAGGTATTTTGATATTGTAAACACGTACAATACCAAATTCACAATTTGTAAGTTTTTAATTATAATTACGTATCTTAAACCATACAGAATACTTTTTAAACCCCGAAAAACAAACAAGATATTTTTTGGTAATGGGATTATTAAAGTTTGAACTTTTGTTCACGCAAAGCCTATTTCTATGATTCACATAATTACTACAGGTGGAACTATTGAAGGACTCGAATACAAGAATGAGTCTGAAAATACAGGCGCAACTGTTTCCATCAAAAGTCTCTTACAAAATGTAAACGTTTCGTTCGAATTCGAAGTTGTCCAAGCTTTTTCAAAAGATAGTCGTTTTATCACAACCGAAGATAGAGCGTTACTGAAGGAAAAAATAGACACCATTAACTCGAAACAAATACTAATTACCCATGGTACCATTAGCATGGTTGAAACTGCTTCTTATTTAGGCAAGCTTAACATTGATAAAACTATTGTTATCGTAGGTTCATTTATACTGGGTACCGAAGAAAATTCAGATGCTAGTTTCAATTTAGGTTACGCGATTTGTGCTTTACAAACTTTAGAAAAAGGAGTTTATATTGCTATGAACGGGGAACTATTTCCTTGGAATAATGTCAAAAAAAATATAGATAAAAACAGATTTGAAAAAAATGCGGATTAAATCAATAGCCTATGTTTGGAACCTCGCTACATTGGACAACCTTCTTTTATACGCTCATTGATTTAATCTTAATCATTTTAGCATTCATACAATCAAAAAGATTGGAACACACCAATCTTAACAGATATATGATTCTAGGGGGTTTATTTATTGTCTATAACCTAACTGGAGGTTTACTTCCAATCGATAATTTTCCTGGTCCATTTATCACACAATACATCATAACATATGGTGTAGCTATTGCAATGTGCGTCTATGTAGTTAAATACCTTTACAATGAATATGATATCGTTGTTTTAAAATTTAGATTAACGGTTTCCAATATTGCGTACTACGTAATTGCTTGCTTCTTATTGTTGTTCCTAGTTCCATATTACTTCAATGATTCAATAGAACTATCAAGAATCTATTTTTCTGTTCCTGTTTCTGCTATTTGCCTCTATATCTGTTGGGCTTTCTTTAAAAAAATATCAGACCCTGAAAAACCATATCCGTTTGTAGTACGTAGAAATCGATTTTCACTTATAAGCATCGTTTGCATCGGTCTGCTGCCAATATTAACCGTTGTAGGCGATTATCCGTGGTTAACTTTTTCAGTTATGAATACCGCATTTTACTGCATTACATTCATGGAAATTGATAGGTATTTATACTTCCTAGAGAATAAAGGAAAAATGCGAGAGGTATTTAATTATTACAGCAATCTCAAGAGTGACAGCATTGCTTCACAATTTGATAAGAATGGTCTTTCAAGGCGAGAAATGGAAATAGCAATGTCAATTCTCGAAAACAAAAACTATAAGCAAATAGCCAAAGACTTATTTATTGCAGATAGTACGGTGTCAAAACATGCCTCAAATATTTTCAAAAAGATGGATGTGAAAAATCGAGTTACTTTTTTGAAACAATTTTCACCTGATTAAATGCCGCATCACCTTTAATTTACTTTTGTTCCGTAGAAAAATACGGTTGATTCCGTAAAAAATACGGGCAATCCTTTATGCATTTATAGACATCATAGATTAATTTTAATAGCTATGTCCAATGAAAAAAAACTCAAATTTTACTTAAGTATGACGTAAGGAATGAATAGGCATTCTTAAAAGGGTCATTTTCTAGATATAGTTCTAAGACTAAATCAATTAAATGCTCGTGCGCCTTAAAGAAATATCGAACGAATTCTTGTCAGAGCTAAATGACATTGAAGCTGGTAATCCTAATAGTATGGATTGCGCCAATGATGTTATCATTCTTTGTCGCCGAACATTGCATAGCCTTAAAAGTCTGCTTCTTCAAAAAGATTTTAAATCCGTAGAAAATGAAATTAATTTCTTTAGGAATATCAAGCAGATTTCTGCCACTCCCCTAATTTACTATTCAGAAGTACGTTCGTTTGAACTTCAATTTCCCATGGCTAATACCCATACGCAGAGAAAGTATATCAATAAAAAACTCACCAAACTGAATCGCTTCTTTAATCTCAATATCGATTTCGTACAATACATAGAAAAAGGTCATACTCATTTCGACCAACAATACTTTACTAGAACATTTTTAGACTCCTATCATATCATTTCTTCTAAGTTTTATTTTCAGGATCCTGATTTCACGACTTCACGTGATATGTTGTTAGGTAAAGTAAAAGCGTATCGTCGGTTTATAAAATATCTTCAGAACAGACCAACTGATAAAAGACAAGACTATAACAGTAATCAGACAAGAGCTTTTGACTCCATTCCAAATTTAAAATGGACTTCAACTAAGGCAGCGCTTACCGAACTGGTGTATGCCCTATATGTAAACGGGGCTCTTAATAATGGTAATGCAGAGATTAAAGAAATTGCTATTGCACTACAGAGAGTCTTTCACTTTGACATGGGTGACTTCTACAAAATATATGCTGAAATCAAATTTCGAAAAAACAGTAGAACGAAGTTTATGGACAACCTTTCCACAGGTCTTATTTCCTTTATGGACGACTCAGAAAACTAGCATTAAATACCGTATTACGGTGGAACTCCTGTTTTATCACTTCTGATTAGAATGTGTCTCTTTTTAACGTCCAGTAGGGCAATCCCTGTCACCAAATAGTATCAAAACACATCAATTATCAAGATGTTAAATTTTCACCGTAGTCCTGTTGTACTGGTGAATAAAGCCCATTAAATCAAATCAAATTTGTCGAACAAAAGTCAAATCAGGTCAGGGACTATCATCTAAAAAGTGTAACCATTGATGGTCCCTTTCTAAAAAGCAATTCATTATGCCGACAAGTTTAATAACTACAGATGACCTCCAGGATTTCAAATTGGAACTCCTTGACGATATCAAGAAATTACTCACCAAGCAATCAGATGCAAAATTAAAGAAGTACTTAAAATCTGCCGAGATAATGGAGTTACTTCAAATTAGTCAAGGCACATTACAGAATCTTCGAATCAATGGTACACTACCCTATACAAAAATGGGAAATATCATTTTCTACGATTCTGATGAGATTCAAAAAGTAATGCTTTCCAATCGCATTCACAATAAAAGAGATTAAGGATGTATGAACTACATAAAACAACTCAATGCTGCCTTTCAATTAATTGTGGACGATTCCAGGCTCAACCCTACCCATGTAAGCTTGTATATGGCATTGTTTCAACTCTGGAATATCACACGTTTCTCGAAGGTATTTTATATCAACCGACAAGAGGTGATGCAACTTTCAAAAATAGGCTCAAAAAGCACCTATCACAGATGTTTAACCGATTTAACAAACTGGAAATACATTGAATACCTGCCCTCACATAATATGTACAAAGGCAGCGAAGTAAGGATGCCCATTTTTGGGACAAGCTCTGGACAAGCGCAGGCCAACCATGAAACAAGGAATGGACAAGTACCGATATCTAATACAAACAGTATTAAACAAAAAGAAAACAATAGTAAACCTAAGCTACCAAAAAATGAAAATGAAGTAATTGATTTTTTTAAAAATAAAGATTGGCCCGTATTAGAAGCAAAGAAATTTCATAACCACTATACAGCCATTGGATGGAAAATAGGTGGTAAGATAAAAATCGTGAATTGGACGGGAAGCGCGGCTAATTGGGTACTAAAAGCAAAGAAAATAGAAACCGAAAAAGAGCTGTCCCATTTTAAGGACAACCTTCGAACAACTAAAATAAAAGACTATGGTGAACCCCTCTGAAATTGTTGAAGGCGGAGTACAGTATTCCATTGGAAAGTTTGACGGACAAACCGTCACCTATGATTTCCCTAAAGTGCTCGTGTACTTGAACGCAAAGGGAAAACTTCTTTTTGGGAAGGATTTCAAAATCTTTGAAGAAGACCACGCTATCATCTTCAAACTCTGTAATTACTTCATAAAGGACGTTGAGAAGTGCGCTAAAAACGACATTGACCCAAACAAAGGAATTTTACTATCTGGACCTGTAGGATGCGGCAAAACTACCTTGATGCGCTTACTAAAACATCTCGTACCCATTCAGCGACCTTATCGGGTTATTCCTGCCCGTAACATTGTTTTTGGTTTTAATCACATTGGTTATAAAACTATCGAGGATTATGGCGATGGACAATTCTTTTGCTTTGATGACTTGGGCGTGGAGCCTATCGGTAGGCATTTTGGCAAAGATTGTAATGTAATGGGTGAAGTGCTTCTATCTCGTTACGAGCTCTTTTTAAAGACCAAGATTAAAACACATGCAACAACCAATTTGAGCGCTAAGGAACTGGAAGAGATGTATGGCAATAGAGTACGAAGCCGGATGCGCCAGTTATTCAATTTGGTCGCCTTTGATAAAAACACGAACGATAAAAGAAAATAGATATGAAAATAGCAACCTTCAACATTCAGAATTTATTCCATAGAGATAAAAGCCTTCTTGATAATCCAAAAAGTAAATCCATCACAGATTGGATTCAAGAACTCGATACCCTTATGCGAAAGTCTGGTAAAACAATTTCAGAGCAAGAACGTATACGAGAGTTATCATTCTTGTTAGGTTTTGAAAAAACCAAGCCCCTACCCTATGCAGTTTTAAGAAGAAAAGCAGGATTACTATATCTAAAAGGCATTCACCATTCCACAGAAACAAGGGCAGGCCATTTGACCAATTGGAATGGATGGATTGAACTTCAGACCAAACCCATACCCCCAAGTGCGACCGATAATAAAGCTAGGGTGATTGCAAACGTGAATGCGGATATTCTTTTACTGCAAGAAGTTGAGGACAGAGCATCTTTAGAAGATTTCAACCAGAAGGTTTTGCCAAAGTTCGATTGCAAACCCTATGACCACTCTTTAGTTATACAATGCAATGATATGAAGGGATTGGAAATTGCTATTTTGCTACGTGGTGGTTATACACTACAAACAATTAAAACTCATTTAATCGGGGGTTATAGTGACCTTTTTCAAAATCTTATCGAGTATGAAATCAGTACTCCTACATCAGAGAAAATATATGTTTTGGCAACTTACTTAGCCAGACAAACGGATGATATAAAAATAGCAGATACCATTCGAAAAAGTCAAGTGGAAAACATTGCCAGAATATATAAAGGCCTTGTTGCTCAAGGTAAGACCAATGTGATTATTGCAGGCACATTTAACACCCCATCATATTGTGACTCCTTGGCTCCCCTATTTCAAAATACCGATGCCAAAGATATTACCAAACACTTTTCTTTTGAAGTAGTTACTGATGAAGGTGAGGATGCTACCTATTTCAGATTGGGTGCTTACAGAATGGGCGTAAATATCAAACAGAAAGATTATTTATTATTTTCCCCAGTACTCTTTGAACAAATGCAGGATAGTGGTCTAAATCGTAAGGCGATGTGGCCGAACAAAAAACCACAATGGTCTACTTATAAGGAAGTCACGAGTCGATATAATTCTGCTAGTGAACATCCGTTAGTTTGGGGGAGGGTTGTCCTTTGAGTTTGTACATTAAAATTAGAATTTCACACTTTCTTATCAAGTTAAAAGTTATAGCAATCAGGTTAAGAGTCTAATTATTAAATATTTACTTTAATATCTAATTTTAAAATTTATATTATGTCAGCTCCATGGAAAGATAAGCTTAAAGGAAATTGGAACATTGCTAAAGGAAAAATTAAACAAGAATGGGGGGACCTTACCGATGATGACCTCGATTATGAAGAGGGAAAGGAAGATGAGTTGGTAGGTCGCATTCAAAAGAAGACAGGTGAAAGCAAGGAGCGTGTCAATGAGTTTCTCGACGATTTGAAGTATTAGGTCGACATTTATCATTTTGAAATCCCGCTACTAACCGCGGGATTTTTTATTTATATGCATCATTCGATTACGTGAATTTTATATTTAAAGTAATAGTTTCTTGTGTCAACTAAAATCCATACCCGATGACAAATCAATTTTATTCGGGGTTGCTGCATCTTTGACCTTGCCGAATTTGTGTTCGACTACTACTTGATTTACTAAATTATCGGGTAGTTCATTAAAAAAGTAGGTCTCTGCATCATCGCCGCTTCCACTTTTAATCTGAGGAATAGCACTTTGGTGCACAGCGGAAATCGATGCTGTATTTCGCGTTATTATCAACCTACTCTTCGCTCGTGTAAGAGCGACATAAAGAACACGTCTATCCTCTTCAATTTCATCAACATTATCTAACGACCATGCAGAAGGAAAAGCCTTTGGCGATACATTGAGAACGATACAGACTTCGGCTTCTAATCCTTTTGCGGAATGAATCGTAGATATGATGACGTGGTCTTTATTCTCATCTGTTTTAAGCTTGGATTCGTTAAGCACATTTACGCCATTCATATTTTCTGAATTATCTAAAAGACCTTCGCCAATAAATTCTCCTAGAGTAGGATAACTCTTGGCAAGTAGCTTTAATACGGGAAAGTCCCCCTTTCGCTTTTCGTTCCAATCTTTTCGATATCGAAATGCCAACCCAAGAGACATAGCATCGTACGCCGTATCGACCATTTGACCTACATCGTTTTGAGCCGCAATGGTCTCATACAATCCCGCGATCTTACTCCCATCTTCACCAGGCATTGCATTTTGAAGAATTTTTGGAATATCATCTTTCTCCACATTATCAATGACCTGCTGTAAAATTCGAGAGGCTCTTACTTCTCCCACACCTTCTTGGAAAGTTAAAAAACGAATCCATGCTATCCCATCGTATGGATTGTTTACAATGCGTAATAAAGAAACTAAATCTTTGATATGGGCCGCTTGCATAAACTTTCGCCCGCCATAGGTGACATATGGAATCTTTCTTCTGATAAAGACCGCTTGTAGCGATTTGGAATAATATTGCGACCGAGCTAATACGAGATGGTCGGAGAAAGTTCTATCCTCATGTGTGAAGTTCTTCAATATTTCATCTGCGACCCAATTGGCTTCTTGCCATTCATCGCTGACATTAACAAGCTGCGGTAACTCGCCTTCTCCTCGAATCGACTGTAATTTTTTATTATAATCAATTGGCGACTTTTCCAGCAGCCAATTCGATATATCCAGAATCTCCTGGGTGGAACGATAGTTTTTTTCAAGTTTGTATACTTCTGAATTTGGGACGCGCTCCTTGAACAAGTGCACGTTTTTAAAATCAGCACCACGGAAAGAGTAAATCGATTGTGCATCATCCCCAACACAAAATAACTTGCAGATATTTACGAACGGGTCTAGTAGTTCCCATTGCAAGGGATTGGTATCCTGCATTTCGTCTACCAATAAATAGTCGAGATGCTGCGCCAGAATTTTCCGAGCTTCGGGATTGGTTCGCAACTGTGTTGAAACTACTAAAAGTAAATCATCATAATCTAAGTACCGCTGTTCACCCTTCTTGATTTGATAGGCTCGTAGTATATTTTCGACGTTTGGCTTTATACTGGAAATCTCATAGTCGGTGTCCGCATCCTTCTTATTTTTAAAAAGTTTGATCCGTAGGCTTTCCGTTAAGTTCTTTTTTGTATTTCGGGCCAGGGAATAGATATCGATTAACTGTTGTGGTTTTATCCTCAACTTTCCAAAATCAAGATTTTGATTTCCGCAAACCATTTTCATGATACTCAACTGATCGTCAGGGTCGATTACCGTATAGGCCGCCGCACCGAATAAATTGGGGAAACGAACAATCAACTGATTGCACCAAGAATGAAAAGTAGCTCCGCTTAAAGAGTTTCCGGCGGACTGGGGCAATGTTGCTTTTACCCGTTCAACGATTTCGTTAGCCGCTTTCTTGGTGAAGGTCAGTATCTGAATCTTAGAGGGGTTTACACCTGATGCTATCAAATAGGCCGCCCTAGCGATAATCGTTTTTGTTTTTCCCGTACCGGCACCGGCAAGCACCAAGAGATGCTGTCCGTCATATTCGACAGCTCTCTTTTGACCTTTATTTAGTGTATCGGGAATATTCATAGTACAACTAAGGTAAAATTTAATTTGTTCATCTGATATTAGGCACGACAGTAAAATTATTCACTTCTATCAGTTTCGATTATTTGCATCACATTATATTTTAATCCTGTTAAACTAAATAATGTGCTTTTAGGCTACTATTTCCTCAGGCACCATAATCTTGATGGATTTCGGATTTGCATTCAAATAGCTAGCGATAATTCGCATAGTATGGTAGGTATTCTTTTTGGCGGTAAGAAATGTTTCCAAATCTACAAGACCGTCTATACCCTCCTCCTTATCGAAAAAACCATAGCCCTGATAAAGACTGTCTTTAACCAAAATAAAACCATGCTCACTATCTGAGCGGCCCTTGCCAATTATGGCATAGTTGTCCCGATTCTTATGAAGTTCCGATATCGCTTGCTTTGCACGAATATTATAGATGGCCACAGACTCCTTCCCTTCGCAGACTTTATTGCAATCCTTGATACTGTAATGGGAACAACTTTCCTTACTACTCTGTAATCCTGTGAAGCGTGGACAAAGGACAAATTCCTCACAGATTTTTTTCAACTTAGCGACTGCCTCATCACGCTTATAATATGTTACCGCTCCCAAGTCAGCTGCGGATTTTCTGTCGATTGCAAATTGAATGATTCCTTTTCTGTTTACATAGTGAATGATGCAGTATGGCGCTCGCAACTTCTTTTGCGCCACATTGAACATCGGGTAGTAATTTTGTATCTCGTCAGCTTCCAGTAATAAAGCTATAAGCTCATTCCCGGTTTCAATAAAATCTACCGTTGCGGTCGCTTGGCAAAGGTCATATTCCTTGTTCTTTTTATCATAGAAATGACTGAGGACACGTTCTTTGATTCTAACGGCCTTGCCGACATAGATTATCTTTCCTTTGGCGTTTTTAAAATAATAAACTCCTGGTCGCTGTGGAAGATTCCCGATAATTTCCATATCGATATTCGGTGCTAAGGTGGTCTTTCTTGATTTCAGGAAGGAATCGAAAACAATGCCACCATCGTCAAGGCTCATCAATCGTTGAAAGAGTATAACCGTGGCATCAGTATCGCCTTCAGCGCGATGCCGATTAACTAGTGGAATTCCCAATGTTGAGCACAGTCGGCCAAGACTATACGATAGTTTACCCGGCATCAGTTTTTTGGCAAGTCGCACCGTACACAGTTTTTGACGATTAAAATTATACCCCAGATACCGAAATTCGGAACGCAGAACGGTATAATCAAAAGTGACATTATGTGCCACAAAAACCGCATCTTCGGTAATCTCAATAATTTTTGCGGCTATCTCCTCGAATAGCGGGGCAGTTCGTACCATGTCATCATCAATGCCCGTTAATCCTGTTATAAAATTAGGAATGCGAACTTGAGGATTTACCAACGAAACGAACTTATCCAAAATCTTTTCCTCGTTCATTCGAACGATACAAATCTCCGTAATACGGTTGTTCCGAATCCCTTTTCCGGCTGTTTCAATATCTACGACAACATAGTCCATTTCGTTAAAATTTTATTTCGTTCAGTAAAAATACTATAACCAATGGAATTAATCCATAATTTTGGATATATTCCATATTTAGAAAATACTTTTAAGATGATGAACTACCCAAACCTGATATGTTTAGAAGAAGAAATCAAAGTGTTACTTGATTATAGATTGGCGGATTATCAATATGAGCAAGTGATTGTGGAGGCGTATTACGCAATGGATAAGACTGTTATGTGTCGTATTGAACTATTTGGCTCGCAGACTACTATAGCGCATCGCATAGCTAAATATGAAGCTGAATTGAAAGAGGGATTCTATTATGAAGCAGAGCAAAAATTAATCGGGCAAATAGAGCCTAACACAATCAAACAGGCATCTTAAAGATTCTGGATAAAAGATAATGGAAAGAGCAATAGTACATATGGACATGCATGAGTATTACATTGCATGTGAGCGTTTGGCAAATTCATCCTTGCAAGGTATGCCCCTTATTATTGGAGGTGGCACAAACCGGGGGACAGTTGCTGCCTGCTCCAAAGAAGCTGCCCGATTCGGCGTTCGAGTATCGATGCCCACAGGCTATGCATTAAAGTTATGCCCAAATGCGACCGTGCTCAAAGGAGATTATGGTTCATACGCCAATAAGTCAAAGGAGCTTACAGAAATAATCAAGGAGCATGCCCCCGTAGTCGAGAAGTCGTCGATTCATTCATTCTTTTTGGACATTACCGGTATGGACCGTTTTTTTGGCTGTTACGATTGGACTAAAGAACTTTCGGTACAAATTTCAAAGAACTCTGGGCTTGACCCATCCTGGGCGTTATCGGTCAATAAAACCGTTTCAAAAATAGGCGCCGTCGATTCCACCCCCAGAATGCCAAGACTTTTGGAGCAAGATAAAGTCCAGCATTATTTAAATCCATTGCCGATACAAAGATTACCGAAAATCGGTGATACCACTTTTCAGCTGTTATCGAGGATCGGCATACGCCAAATCGGCAAAGTTTCGGAAATGCCACCCATGGTGCTACAGAAAATGTTGGGAAAGCGGGGCAACACCATTTGGCAACATGCTAACGGTATTGATAGGGAACCCGTAAAACCATATTCTGAAAAGAAAGCGGTATACATGGAACACGACTTCGAGATGGACTGTATTGACCTACAAACCATAAAAACCCAGCTGATGGCCATGGTTGAACAATTAGCATTTAAGCTAAGACAGGATAACCTCGTAACCGCTAAGGTCATCGTCAAGGTAAAATATAATAACCTTGATACGGAAACTAAACAATCCCGAATACCCTATACTTCACTAGATCACATTCTAAAAAAAGAAGTGCAGCTACTGTTCTCCAAATTATACCATAGAAGAATGCGCCTAGTAAAAGTTGGCGTTCGTTTCTCCGATATCGTATCGGGTTCGCATCAAATCAATCTCTTTGAGGATACTGGTGAAATACTATCCCTTTACAACGCCCTCGATTCTATAAGAAACAAGTACGGAATGAATGCTGTTGGAACTTCTTCCGCTTTTCAAAATTTCAGGACGAAATGAAGATGTTCCTCAACTGCCATTCATACCATAGTCTTAGGTACGGAACAATACCATTGGACGAACTTGTGGAATTGGCCTCGCAGTTGGGTGTAACCACCTTGGGTCTTACCGATATCAATACGGTGACAGGCATTTACGATTTCATTCGAATGTGCGCTACAAAAAATATCAAGCCCATTGTAGGTATTGAATTTCGAAATGATGATGAAAAGCTATATACCGGACTTGCAAAAAACACGAAAGGTATTGGTGAGCTATGTAAATTTTTGACGGAATATAATCTTAGCAAAATACTGCTGCCAAACTTAGCACCAAAGTTTAAGAATGCTTTCATAGTCTATCCCTTGTCCAATGCTCCTGTGCGTTTGGAAAAGAACGAATTTCTTGGAGTGAACGGTCACCAAACCACACAATTGATTAAACCTATATATCAAAAATTACTGAGAAAGACCATTGCATTTCAAACCGTCACGATTCGTAATCAGGACGAATTCGAGCTTCACAAGACGCTTCGATGCATCGACCATAATATTTTATTATCACAATTAACGGAGCATGCACATTGTCATCCTTCTGAGGTTATGGACACTTCAAAGGCCTTAGAAAAACAATTTTCAAGATATTCCGGTATTATTCGCAATGCTGAAAAATTGGCCAAACGCTGTACGTTTAAATTTGATTTTACGGTACCAAGGAATAAAAAACTGTATACGGGTACAAAGTCTGGGGATATGCTATTGTTGAGTCAGCTAGCCAAAGATGGAATTATAAGGCGTTATGGTGCAAAAAATAAGGACGCTCAAGTTCGAATGAAAAAGGAGCTTAAAGTTATCGGTGAGCTCAACTTTACAGGATACTTCCTAATTACTTGGGATATTGTCAGATATAGCCAGAGCAAAGGATTTATGCATGTTGGGCGTGGTAGTGGTCCAAATAGTATTGTCAGTTATGCCCTGGGCATTACAGATATCTGCCCCATTGAACTTGATTTATATTTTGAACGCTTCCTGAACCAAAATAGAAAGAGTCCACCAGATTTCGATATCGATTGGTCTTGGCAAGAGCGTGATGAAATTCTGGATTATATCTTTAAAAGATTCTCTCCTGGTCATGTAGCATTCTGCGGAACAATCGTGGAATTTAAACATCGCTCCATAATGCGCGAACTAGGCAAGGTGTATGGTCTGCAAAAAGCGGAGTTGGACCAGTTGTCCAGAGAAGGCTTGCAATCTGGCGGAACTGATTCTGTGGTTGACCGTGTGGCAAAACTTGGTGCAATGCTTATAGGGTTCCCGAATCAGAGAAGTATGCATGCTTGCGGTGTGATTATATCCGAAGAACCGATAACTAATTTTTCAGCTTTGGAGATTAAGCCGAAAGGTTTTCCAATCGTTCAGTTTGATATGCACATTGCCGAAGATATCGGTTTTGAGAAGTTTGATATCCTTAGCCAACGCGGATTGGGAACGATTGCCGATACGGTAGAATTGGTCAAACGGAATAAAGGCATCAGTATCGATATTGAACAGGTCAATACATTTAAAAACGATATCCAATGTAATACCAACCTACAAATCGGAAACACTCTGGGCTGTTTTTATATCGAAAGCCCTGCCATGCGTGGCCTACTTAGAAGGTTAAAGTGTAATGACTATCAGACCCTCGTGGCAGCTTCGAGCATCATCCGACCTGGAGTAGCGAAAAGTGGTATGATGAAGGAGTATATTTTTCGCCACAACAACCCGAACAGTTTTGAATACTTCCATGAAGTGTTCGAAGAGTTTTTGGGTGACACCTATGGCATTATGGTTTATCAAGAGGATGTCATCAAAATAGCACTTCATTACGGCGGTCTTGAGCCTACCTATGGCGATATACTAAGAAGGTCAATAAGTGGTAAATCACGTTCTAAAAAGGAAATAGAAAGAGTGAAGTATATGTTCTTCGAATCCTGCAAAAGACTAGGACGTAATGAACAATTGAGCGTAGAGGTTTTCAGGCAGATAGAGAGCTTTGCCGGATACTCTTTTTGCAAGGCCCACTCCGCGTCCTACGCGGTAGAGAGTTACCAGAGTCTCTACCTGAAAACGTATTACGGAATTGAATTCATGGTGTGTGCCATAAATAATGGAGGTGGATTCTATCGTACGGAAATTTATGTCCATGAAGCCAAGCGTGCAGGGGGCAATGTTCTTGTTCCGTGCGTGAACAATAGCGAACAGGAGACTATTTTGAAAGGTGAGGATATCTATCTTGGTTTCGGTCTTATAAAATCCATGGATGAAAAACTGGCTGTGCAGTTGGTTGAAGAAAGAAGAGCGAATGGCGATTATACTTCCTTGGAGAATTTTCTATCAAGAACACATATTGGTGGTGAAACTTTACAAACTTTAATATTTGTGGGTGCTTTTCGGTTTACTGGAAAACCCAAGAGCGACCTTATCATCATTGCCAAAATGTTGCAATCGGGGGAGGTGTCAAAGTCACCTACCCTTCTCATAGAAGAGCCGATACAAGAATACAAATTTCCGGTAATGGAGCGTAATAGCATCGAAGATGCATTCGATGAAATTGAGATACTCGGCTTTTCAGTATCCCTTTCTCCCTTTGAACTTTTAAAAACAAAGTATCGCGGCGACATTATGAACAAACAGCTTCTTGACAATTACAAGAAAACAGTACGTATGCTTGCCTATTTAGTATCTACTAAACAAGTACCTACAAAAAATGGGAATATGTATTTTGGAACATGGATCGATAATGATGGCGATTATTTCGATACGGCTCATTTTGCAACCTCTCTAAAAAAATATCCATTCAAAGGAGGTGGCTGTTATCTACTACTAGGCCGTGTTGAAGTAGATTTCCATTTCCCGACGATAGTGATATCCAAGATGGAAAAAATGCCCTTTGTTCCTGACCCCAGATATGAAAGTGGCACGGATCGGGATTATAAAGTTCATGAACGATTAAAAGAAGGTAGAAGTACTACCCATCGAGCGCCATACCCACAAGAGCATGAAATTGGTCTGCCACGTTCACGAATGTCATAAATGCAATATGTGGGATAATTTTACACTAGTTTAGAATAAGCTACCCTGCTCATTAAGTTCGGGATAGTCAACTTTAGTAATGGCGATAGGGGTATTCTTCTCCGTAAATTTTGGTTTATAAAGTTCTTTTGTAACAGGATAACATTCAAACGCCTTGGTAGTAAATCCAACTTTCATTAGTTCGGTTATGTTTGCCTCGTTTAAATCATCTCGCAACCATTCGTCAGTAAATTCGGAATCTAAAACTAAAGGCATTCGTTTTTTCTTATTGTGTACTTCGGCAAACTGTTCGTTCGCTTCAACGGTGATAATCGTACAGCTATGCAGTTCCTTATCCAATTCGCTGTAGATGCCTGCGAACATAAACAAACTATCATCTTGATGATGACAAAAATATGGATAGGCATTACCTCCTTTGTGGTGCGGTTCAAAAAATCCATTTGCCAGAATCAGACATCTATTCGTTATCGGAAAATCTTTAAAAGATTTCTTCTCAAAAATTGATTCTGAACGAGCATTATTTGTGTAGTTCTTCTTCAAAAACTGACTCACATCGCCTTTCATTGCCCACTTCGGCACTAAGCCCCACGTGGCAGGGCGAATCAATTTCGGCTCCTTTTGTGGAATGATATACAAATTGGAATGGTTAAAAGCAGATTGGAAGAAATACGGCTTGTATTCCATTGGGTAACGGAACTCCCTTTTTGTTTCTTTCTCGATTTCTGTTTCACTTTTGGTAAGTGTAGTTGAGTAGCACATATAAACGTTTATTTTGACTTTATCTGTTTAGAAAAATCATCTTCCGGCATTCCCACAGGCATCAGAACATGATACCAAATACAGTTCAAATTGTACCTTATAATCCTGACCCATCTGGGGAGTTTCTTTTTATGCATTTGAGCACTAGATTTTTTTTGGAACATTACTATAGCGGTTCAACGTATCGCCTGCCACAAAGCTTGAAATTCCAATAATTTTATTGCCTGGTGAATCATACTTGATTTCGACCCAAAAGTAAGATAAGGAATAAAGTGCATATTTAATATCGCCTTCTGAAACCGTATCGATAAATTGCCCCTCTGTAAAGACCTTATCATACCTATCATTTTCTATCAATATATTGAAGTCGTAGATACCCATTTAGCCGTTTATTTGAACTTTTCAGGAAGGTAGTAAAAATCCTATTTTAATCAATAAACTCTTTACAAAAGGTGCAATTTGTAAAGAGTTTATTCTTTTAATTTAAAATTGCAATATGCTATGCTTTATTTGGTTATGGCGCATCACGAAAGATGCTAATTACTATAAACCTCTTTGAGATGCTTTCGTGCATTTACGAATTTTTGTACCATTTCATTTCAATAATACCCTCTGGACCCAACTCTAAATACAATCCAGTTTGATAGGCTAATTCATTCATATATCTATTTAATTTATCAAAATCAGCTTTCTTCTTGGAATTTTTCCAGCTCATTTTTATTTCAATAATAAGTAGATTATGCTCACCATCCTCTTGGCGATGGACGATGATATCAGGATATACTGTGGAAGGATTAGAATGATTAGGATTTAGACCAATTCTTTTGGGAATTTGAGTTCCATATTCATCTGTCATTCTATTATATTCACAGTTGACATGAAATTCTTTAAGGTGCTTTCGCATAACTCCAGCAAGTTCTCCTGACACAGTCCTTTCATTTACATCGGACTCCTCGTCAAACAACATAGGTTGATTTTTTATTAATTCGGAGCAGCTACTTTCGATTATTTCTCCAAGTTTTCTTTGAGAGTATGTCATATTCCTGATTCATTTCGATTGTTTTCTTAATCCAACTACCGCACTATGTATATCTTGTTCAGCATTGTCGTTACTCCATTCCTCCCAAAATTTTATAGTTGCACTGTGCGGTTTAATAGTTGGTTCATCTATTAGAACTCTTGTCGGTAAAAGAGAAGAGTCACCAACTATTAAAGCCTCTCCTATATCTAAAATCGGCAATACGTCAGTCAAACCTGAAAGATTATCAGGAAGAAGTCTTTTTATTACAGCTTGATCCTCGGCATTTGATAATCTTAATGAAACGAAATTATTACATTGGCTAAGCACAGTTCTATTTACTTCTGCTGGTCTCTGACTTATTACGGTTAAACTAACTCCATACTTTCTTCCTTCTTTCGCAATTCGTTCAAAATTCTTTAAACCTAATTCAGAGGCGGAATCCTGATTTGTCCTTTCGGGAATATATAAATGGGCTTCATCACATAATAAACAAATGGGGTGTCGTTTGTCTTTTGCAGTCCATTGTTGGACAGTAAAAATTATTCTTGCAACTAATCCGATTACCAAAGGCAAAACGTCAGACGGGACTTCAGAAAAGTCAATAACTTTTACACCTGCTTTTTTATCGTTATTACTAGAACCTTGCATCAATGAATTACAGAATTTATTCATCCAACTAATTTCGAGTTCGTCATCTGAAATCTGAAACATAAAACCAAGTCTTTTGTCTTGACTTTTAGCTTCTAATCTTTGAATAAATCTAGTTAGTTTTCCATTAAAAGGACCTGCTTTATCCCTTCCCGCACTAGCTCCTGCCACCCTTTCTGCATCTAGTACTTTTATTTCATTGAGGACATTTACGATTTTATATGGAATAGGACTATCGACTGTGATATTTCCTTTGAGCTCCGTATCACCTATATTATCCAGGTACTTTTCTTTTTCTTCAAATACTGTTTTCGAAAAAATCATTGCTTGATTAGGAGCGTTACTATCGCTTCTATCTAACAACATTGCTAGCATTTCTTCATATGTTAAAAGCCAATAAGGTAGCATTAGCACATTATTTTCAAGATTTCCAGTTTTGCCTAAGTCCGAGGGATTTGCAATCTTTAAATGTTGAATACCGTCAGCTGTAAAATTTTCTCCGCTATATTCTCCATGAATATCAAAAAGGATAGAATTGGCCATGGGAAGTTTTGCAATCTGCTCAACTAACTTAGCTACACACCAAGACTTTCCTGAACCTGTACTACCTACTATTACTGCATGCCTTTGAAAAAACTTATCTCCATCTAAAAATGCTTCGGCATTTTCATCAATAGAATACTTTCCTAAAGAAAGGGGTACGTCATAGTTTTCTTCTGAAGAAATTGTTCGCATAAACTTGGTAATGTTTTCACCGTCTATAGGAAAACAATTAGCTTCAATCTCCGGAACCGTATCTAAGGTTCGTTTAAACACGTTTTCCTTTTCTCCGTGCATATCAATCAAGGTACCTATTAAGTTTACTTTTAAAATGTTCTCCGTTAGCAAGAAATTTGACATCCCTAAATCTTCGGAAACATAGTTTTCTTCGCCCGAGACTTTTCTTGTAATTCGATTTATAATTCCGATCAAATGCTGTCCTGCTTTTGAACTTTTGACAGCTATTAAATGGTTTACCTGAAGTTTGCGGAGTTTGTCTAACTCATCGACTTTTACAATGATAGTTGCAGTATCAACACTAAAAACAGTACCGATTGTTTTTGATTCTTCAAATGAAAATATTGCCATAATCTTGTTTTACGCGATTATTAGTTTTAAGTACTCACCCAATTCCCAATAACTAGTATCTTCAATTGTTACATCTCCGAATTTGGAAGAAATAATTCTGCTGTCTTTTGAATTTGCCTCTTCGATAAGTATATAATTTTGACATTGATTATCGATGATTGATTGCTTCGTCTTTGGTGTAAGTTCTTTAGTTATTACAATAATTGGCTTATTATTTTTTATTTGTGTTATTAGCTTAGGCTGAACATGTTCATCATTAAATCCATATCCTATACATAAATACCCATTGGCAGAATCTATCTCATTATCCGCTTGAGAAAAAATTGTTCTATATGGTTCAAAATTCGTTTCATAAAATTTACTGATACCAGGAGTTACTATTAATGGTCTGAAATCTAGTGGAATGTTTTTTCTAGTTGGAAGCTGAATGTTCTCGTCTTCAGAAGACTTAAACCAATCTAGTGATCCGTGAACTTTCCAAATGTTCACTTGTCCGTTATAGCCATTCAATGAAGCTAAATTGTTTGATTGTATCCTGTTTGAAAAATGTCCAATATGATTTTGAGAATATCCATTACAAATAACAGCTTTAGAAATACTTGAGGCGTATTCAGCTAATCGGTCATAATTTGTTGTAACAATTGAAAGCTTTTTACCTGCTGTGTTCAAAAAATACTGAACAAGCTTTGCTAAAGGAAAATCAATATCTTTTTTTATAAAATGTTCGTAAGCTTCTAAGTCTGCTTTGCTAACTAATCTCCAAGTTTCATCTACTATTTTAGCAAGAACCTTAGATCTTAATTGAAGTTTCGTAAGAGTTGATTCCAAATCACCTGTTTTATCAAATATTTCAATAAATTCATTGAATTGCGCTTGGTCTTTAGAATCGGTAAAAGAAATAGAGTTTTTTATATGTTCTCCTAAAGCCCACATTGAAGGCAGTTTAAAAGGAACAGAGGCTCCACTACCAAGAATTAGTAGTGGGATATTATTAGTCCAAGTTTGGAGTTGTTTAAATAATGCTTCCTTATCCATTAATTATTTTTTGAGTGTTCTTATATCATTTTCATGAAGTACATCGTATGTTTAATGAACATATATTTCTTAAATCCTTATACCCTTTTTTCTTTTTCAAATATTTCCTACAAAAAACATCCCTTTTGGACGCTGACAACGAGCATGTACAAAAATAGTTTGGGCTTATTTCAAAAAATTCGAAATACCATCAACTTCTACCAAAGCCTTTTCTATTTCATCTTCACTGTACTTATGAATCACGTGTTCCCCTAATTCAAAACAATAAACACCTACGCCGACTTCGGAATACTGGCAACCTAATTGCCCAGCATAAAACTGTTGTATTAAAGGAAATCTTAACTCATTTTCCCAAATAAAATCTTCCTTAATCATCAAGTAGACCTCATTCCCTCCTTTAATGCGAAAATCTAGCCTATGAATTTCTCCTCCTATTATATTATTATAATTGATTTCAAGTTTTAAATTATCCCCCATTTTAAATACCTCATTCCCAAGTTCTTCATAATCATTTGCATATGTGTGCAGATATGAAATAAATTCCTCTAGAAGTCTATCGCTTTTTCTATTTTGGGTAAATTTACTGAACAGGGTCATAAGATGTTTTTCAGCTGCTTCCATACCTTCGGAATGGTATTTTCTAGTTGCATATTGCCAATACCTGTACCTGCCTGGTCTACCTCTGAAACCAGATTCGCCTTCTAAAGACTTCTTAAACTTTTTTGGGTTTTGACGCGCCTCTTCTAATCTACTATGTGAGAACCTCATTATATTATTTTTTTAACCTCAGGATATTTATCAAATACACTATATGATTGTGTTGCTAAACGACCGTACATTCTAACTGCCTCTTTTTTATCGATTGCTTCATTGTATAGCTCAGGAAATTGGATTAGTAAACTATTTAAATCTTTGTCTTTGTATCCTTTAAATTTTGAAATAAATTCAAGAAAGTCTACGAGATTTCTTTTGCCGTTATCATCAAAAGGTAATTTAGAAATTCTTTCTGTTAACAAATCTCTACTATACTCATCCAAATACACATTATTAAATTCAAGAGAAATTCTTCGGGATATACATGGTATACACTCACCGCAATGATTTTTATCCGATACTCTGGACGCTTTCCAACAGCTTATAGATTTATTGGCATTTTGGGCAATTTTAGCATCCAAAATGGATACAACTTCGGCTTTTGTTTTATATAAGAAGGGATTTTCAATTTTAAGATTATCCATGGAAAGCAATCTTTGAAATATATCTCTAGCTAACCATACGAATTTGGGATTTGCCGTGTGGGTTGAGAATGGTCCAACTCTTGCCGGGTTTAATGGCAAATGAATAGCGAATTGACCATTTTCGGCTATGCTGATTATTTCACGAAATCCTAATTTTCTTGCAGTAAGCGCCGCTAGAGTGAGGAATAAAAATGACCTAGTTCTTTGAGTATTTTCCCTATTTGAATCGGAAGGAAAGGGAAAGCCTGATTGGTTTCTCCCAAAAACTCGAAAAGGGTAATAATTTAAATTAGTTCCATAAAAATCGTTTAATAGTTTCAAGACCCCTTCTTGAGATTGCTTCACCGCCCTATTTTGATTTATATGGCTTACCAATGCAATTTCAGAATTTTGTTTCTTAAAATGAACGACACCACTTAAAGAATCTAATCCGCCGGAAAACAATAAAACAGTTCCTTTCTTACTTTCCCAAGCTTTACTTTCTTCAGGTTTTCCAGCTATCTGAATAAATTTTAATGTCCAATTATCGCTACTTAAAACAAACAAAGCTTCTTCCAATAGATCTTTTATTCTTTCAAATGCGTGAATATTGACTACTTCGATATTGAGTTCAATTGTTCTAATATAATCTTCTAGTTCGCTTCGTTTTACTGCTAAATCAGCCGCAAATATTCCCGACGAAACATTAAGTAAATCTACTTCTAATGATGTAGCGTCTTTAAAATGACCTTTAAAAGCATTTAGGCCATTATAAAGGTTTTTACCTGATGTTAGCTCCAATGTTGTTGAAGAATTCTTATCCTTAACTTCTATTTTCATTATTGATAAGATTTTGAATCACCAATTGCTTTTTTAACAAATGTGTGCCATTGGGATAAGGTTTTAGGCTCAATTTTAATACCGTCAATAATTTTACTAGTTGAAGACCTGATTTCAGATTTAAACGAATTTAAATCCGAGATTGATTGATTTCTGTAATCCTTGCCAACAAACCCTGAAGTATCTCTACTAACTATATAATCTGTTAATTCAGAAAAAAAAGAACTTCGCCATTGTTTAGTTGCATTTTCCGACAAGTATGCAGATGGTATTGCTCTTTTAGCAAATTCTGCAACCATGGAGTTTTTCTTTGTCTTTATAATTTCTTTCGTGAAATTTTTAATTGCATCATCTGCATTATCAGAATTAGCAATTAGCTGATGGCATTTAAAAATTATATCTGAGTTTATCTCTGTCGAAAGAGGCTTTTCCTGATTTTCTGATGCTCTCCAAATTTCTTCAATTACCCTACGTACAGGCACAGCTTTGTTTTTATATCCAATTTTTACTGGCTTCCAGTTAGTATTGTCCGGAGAAGGCTGACTAATCGATGTTCCCATGATTGGTTTTTAAATTATTTTATCTTTTTCAATTTTTTTAATTTGACTAGTCAAATTTGAAAGTTTCACCACAGGCTTCACGAAAATTTGATTCCAATCTATTGATTGTTGAAATTCTGGTTTCTTCATTATTTCTGCGACCATCTCAGCAAGTGTTTTTGCTTGAATACAGGCTATGGGTACTTGAGCTCTGGACAACAAATCGGTAGACCTATTTAGAATAGCTTCATCTGAATCATTAAATCTTCCTGAGATAACTATAAAGCTCTTTACCGCAAACAAATGACTATATTTTTCGCTAAAATCTTCAATATATTTTTCAAATCGGTTTATATCATCGCTGGTAAATTCAAAACCATTACTGTAAGCTTTTGAGTCAAAAAGAAAAGCACTTATATTTTTCACTAAAAGCACACCGTCAGGTAATCTTTCAAATGACCTGTCCTTACCATATCTTCTTGCAGGGGATTTAAACAAATATTGTAGACATTCTTTGGAATAAATTTCTAATAAATCATTTGGCGCACCTTCGAGCCCTTCAGATAATAGGTTTAAACCAAGGTTATTCATTAAGCCTGATAATACCGGACTTCTAACCAGTCCTGTATTAACTACACCTCCTATTTTTTTGTAAAATTCTTCATAGGTATATGAGTCAAAATCTAATTCCAAATTCATTTGGGAAATTGCAAATTCTTTAGAATTAGTTCTATTCTTTATTTTAGTTAAAGTGCCTAAAATTCCATTTGAGGGTATTTTATCTGTTAAAAGAATAGAGTACCTTATTTCTGCCCCAAAACTGTCATACTTATAAAGGACAAGAATGTTATATGATGTGCTTATTCGACTATAACTAAGGAGATGGTAACCATTAACCACCAATGTGGTTATTAAATCTCTTGTAGTATCGATAGTTAACAAATATGAATAGGACTAAATTAATATTGGTCGTCGGCTAGCGATTGTAGAATTATAGTTCAGATAAATAAAGGGCATTTAAATATATGAAATATTAACAAGTAATCAATTACGGAAACCCGTTATGAAATTAAAAACATGTAGTAAAATACTATTCCCTGGGAATTGCACTTTATCCTGCCAAATGTCAGATTATAAAGTTTACATTGGATCTAAACTGAGTTTCCTTTTACTTCCATAATATTTCAAATCGCTTACTGGCAACCCTAGTATATTGAGCAGTATGTTTTGGGTCACGATGCCCAAGATAATCCTGAATCAAGCGAAGATCATAACCCAAATTAGCTAAATAAAAGCCACAAGAATGACGAAGGGTATGTGGATGTACATTATCAATTTTTGCATTTACTCCTACTGCACTCACAATAAAAGATACTGCTTGACGGGTCATCGGCAATCCTCTTTCACTTACAAATAACCACGGTAAATTATCTATTCGAGAATTTAGATATCGTTTAATCGCTCTAAGCTCATCTCCCCAAATTGGGTGCTCAGTAGACAATCGACCTTTCAATCTGTTCATCCATACTCTAGAATCTTTTAAATTGACATCTGATTTCTTCAGTGCGACTGCTTCACTAACTCGAAGACCATGCCGGTACATCATCAACAGTAAAAGGTAATTTCGCTTTGGATATCTCGTCCTTTTTGAAACTTCTAGAAAAGTTTTGATTTCGAAATCGCTCAAGTAGTTCTTACCCTTCTCATGGTAATTTGTGGTCTCTTTTTGAGAACTCTTTACATTACGCCTTTTGGTCATAGTATTAGGATTATGGTTAAACTCCCTAAACTATAATCAAAAAAGGTATCACTCTTTACAAAATCCGCTTTTTGTAAAGAGTCAAATTCTACTAACAAGAATTCTAATCATCTCAATTATTACCTCCCTCAAACACCGAACAACCTCCAAATATAACTCTCCCATGTCTATCTAGTTTTAACAACCGATTCCAGTATCGCAATAGCGATACCATTATGTTTTTCTTCCTGAGTCAAATGTTGGGCTTCATCAACAGAAGATAAAAAGCCCAACTCCAATAAAACTGCAGGGCAGAAATCAGTAGTTTCACGCAGTACCTGAAAGTTGGCAAATTTTGCGCCCCTGCTCTTAAAACCAAGCATATCATTTAGTTCATTCTGTATAGAACTTGCAAACCTAACCGAAGCCTCAAAATAAAGCTTTTGCTTTTCCTCTACATATACCTCTATTCCTTTAGCGCTCTTGTTTACTGCTTGATTGCAATGCAATGAAATAAAGACATCAGCCTTCAACCCTTTGGCGAGCCAAGTTCTATTTCGTAAAGAAATTAGCGTATCGGTATATCGAGTCAAGTAAATATCAAATTGATTATGGTAAAGCTTTGTGTTTAGGCTGTCCAACTTTCTAGCAATACTTAAAACGATATCCTTTTCAGCCACACCATTTACGCCGATTGCTCCGGTGTCACTTCCTCCGTGCCCAGGGTCAATTACGATAATTTGTTTAGCAGGTATTTGACCGTAGGATATTGATAATAATGCCAAATAAATAAACACAGTCAGCATATAGTTTAAAATGTCCATATCATTACTTCTTGATTGCACAAAATGCAACGAATACTTCCTTTCCATAAGAATCTTCCAAAATTTAACAGCCTTCCGCGTTAAATTTTAGAGCATTTCAGGCAAAACAGCCCAACGGCAATAGATTTCATAAAGTTTATTCATCAATCGCCCTAATCAGGCACTAAAACGAACAGTTATGAAAAAATCTATTCTTGCGCTTACCGCGCTGCTATTTGTCACAGCTCCCGCCTTTGCCCAAATTGGAGGCATCGAAGATTCCGTCAATGATGTTGGGGATACGATTCGGGCCATCTTTCCCATTCTATTGGGAGTCATCTTCTTAGTCGGTTTCCTATTTAATGCCGGACACTTTTTTGGGGAGAATGCCGACCTCAAAAAAGGCATCACTCGCGTATTGGTCTTCGTACTTATCGCTGGTGCCGTAGTGGGCATCTTTACCTACCTCATCTCAATAGTCGTTTAACATGAAGCGATTCGAGGTTTATAAAAACATACGAAAACGGGCAGTCATATTCGGACTGCCCATATCGCTATTCGCACTAATGATGATATCCATCATCGCATCCTTGTTAGTCATCATTTTCTCCTTTGGTTTTGTGATTATCCTTGGAGTGCTCGTATTCAATGGTACGCTCTATATCGGATTAACCAAGTTTGCCAATAGTCCGCAATTGCTTCAATTTTCCAAGGTATTCCCCAATAGCATCAGTAACAAAAAATCGTCAGCCATCTATTATGAAGAAGATTAATCTAGCATCTTATTATCCCATTGTGGACATCAACGAAAATGTTGTCTTTGCCAATAATGGTAACGTAGTTTTGTGTTTTAAGGGTACGCTTCCAGAAATCTATTCCTTGTCTGAGAAGGACTTTGAGGATATGCACGGCGCATGGTTTCAAGCCCTCAAATCATTACCTACGGGGTGCGTGGTTCACAAACAAGATGTGTATCTAAAACAAGAGTACTCCGCCGAGCAGCTTCCGAATAAGACCTTTCTTGAACAGGCCACCCATAAGCATTTTAAGGGTCGTGAGTTCATGGAACATCGCAGTTACCTATTCTTCATATTGACGAAAAACAATGCGCTTAATAACAAAAAGTTTACGAACCCTTTTCGAAAAGTTGGTAAAGGTATTTTGAGGGAATTTGATGAGACCTTGAACAGTTTTATTGGTGCGGTAAGTGACTCTGTTTCCTTTATAAACAATAGTCGTAAAATAGAATTTGTTCCGCTTGAAGCGAAAGAAATACATGCCCTGACCCACAACTATTTCAACGGCTTTAATACAGGTTTCGACACGGATATTCTGCTTGACAAATCAAACACCAACATTGGTGAAAATTACTTCGATGCTCTCGCAGTTAATAGCGAACTGTGCTTTGGCGAAAGTGTGCAAACAAGTAAAACCAATGAACGATTTACTTCAGATGATTTTGTTTTTCATCAAGGCTTCGTAGATGGTCTAGGGCTTACGCTCAATGAAAACCACATTGTTAATCAAATCATCTACCTAGATGACAAACAGAAATGGCGCAAACAGCTTGACAAGAAAGTTGAAGAGCTTAATAAAAGTTCCAATTTCGGTTCTCAGAACAAAGTCATCTTAACTAAGATTCAACACATTTTAGACCAGATAAATGCAGATGACCAAGCCCGTGTGGTACGCGGGCACTTAAACATTGTTTATTGGTCTAAGGAAGCTTGCGAACTAGAAAAAATAGCTTCCAAGATAAAGACGGAGTTCAAAGAGATAGATATCATACCGTATTATCCTAGAGGCGAGGAACGCAAAAACTATATCTTGAATAGTTACTGCTGCTTCTCTTCCAATTTTTCGAATGAAGATTTGTATGTAACTGATTTAAAACACGCCTTGTGTTTGCTTATCAATAACAGCAATTACAAATCTGACCCAACTGGCATCATCTTTAACGATAGGGAGCATAACATTCCTGTTTTAAAGGACGTATGGGATGAAAAAAAGAAACGCATCAAGGCGAGAAACTTTGCCATTTTTTCGCCAACGGGTGAGGGTAAATCCTTTTTAGCCAATAACATTCTACGTCAATATTTTGAAAGTGGCGTTCGTCTGGTCATTATTGACTTAGGAGGTTCCTATACCAAATTCGCGAAACTGTATCCTGAAAAATACACTGTCTTACGCTATGAGAGTGGAAAGAACTTAGGCATCAATCCATTTTATATTAGTGATGCCATTGATTTGACTCCCGAGCGATTGGAGGACTTATCTGTGTTCCTTTTTGAATTGTTCGCTTCGGATATCAAAGTGACCAAAGCACAGTCCGTATCTATCAAAAAGATACTGCGGTTTTATTTCGATAGTACTTCAGACAATCATTCTTTGGATGGCTTCTACAGATTCATCGAGACAAATCAAAAAGACCTATTAAGTCAACTTAAAATCCATCCTGACTACTTCAATGTTACAAGCTTTTTGCACGTAATGTCGGAGTATGTTGGCGATGGTCTATATAGCTTCCTCTTTGAAGTAAGCGAAGACCAGACTTATAAAATTGAGGACAAACGATTGATAGTTTTTGAACTGGATGAAGTAAAGGATAATAAAGAAATCCTATCTGTGATGTTGAAGCTAATTAAATCAGCCATCCAAAGAACCATCTGGAAAAATAGAGCTGAAAAAGGCATTATCCTATTTGATGAATTTGCCAAACAATTGAAGTTCGACAACGTACTGGAAAGTGTCGAATTCTATTACCAAGCGATTCGAAAACAAAATGGTGCTATTGGTATCATTCTCCAATCCATCAATCAACTACCCAATAATTCTACATCGGCAAGCATTCTCGAAAATACCCAAGTGGTGTACAGCCTGAATAATGAAAAGGGATATGACGAGCTGCAGAAGCGATTGAACCTTTCTAGCCATGATTTGAATCAATTAAAATCCATCAAAAACAACCTTACCGGACCGCGCAAGTACACCGAAATGTTCATCAAGATAGGTAAGGAAAGTAACATCTTCCGCCTAGAAGTGCCCAAGGAAGTGTATGCAGCCTACTTAACTGATGGACAAGAAAACGAGGCCATAATGGCCATTTATAAAAAGACCAATAATATGGAATTGGCCATAAAAGAATTTATTAACACTTAAATCAAAACATCATGAAAAATAGAATCAGAACAATTACAGCAATACTAGTATTTACAATAGCGCTTTTACTGCCTGGCGGTGCCACCGCCCAAGGGATGCCGACTTATGATAATGTCAATTTTATCAGTTTGATAAAGCAGCTGGTAGAATCGGGCAAGCAGACAGCGAACATCATCAAAACGGTCAAGTTTCTCAAGCAACAAAAGGAGAATCTTGAGAAGGTAAACGATGTTTTGAAGCAATTAAAGGCCGTTAAGGAAATCGGCAAGAACAATCAAAGGCTTGTTAATGTGATGCAGAATGATTTGCAAGACATTCTGAATTCGCCCTATATAAAACCTGAGGAAGTCGCACGCGTATCCGAGTCCTTTAGTGCCGTGGTTGAAAACTCATTGGACACTATGGATTTTATAGACCAGGTGCTCTCTAGCGATTTTATGAAAATGAGCGATGCCGACCGTGCGGAGATTCTAAAGCAGAAAGAAACGGAATCAAAAGAAATGGTTTCGAATGTCACCATCAAAACGAAACGCTACCGAGACATTATTTCTTTTAGAAAAATGCAGGACAAGGTGAACAATCGAGAAACAAATTACTAAAGATGAATGCAGTCATTTTTCTAGGAATTGGGTTGGAATACATTGACGCTGTTTTCCAAACTATCCAAAACAGCAATTTCTCACAGTATACGATTGCAGGAATGAAAACGCTTGCCGTTTTATTCTTTCTTATCAATATCCTAAAAAAGTATAATGAAGGAGTTGCAGATAAGGAGGGCTATACTTGGGGGCTGAGTCCGGGTGAATTGGTCAAAAATTTTGCGGTCGTTCTTCTTGTCATCTTTTCAACTCAGGTACTTGAGTTTTTTGATGGTATTCTAGTAGCCATTGAAGGCCAGTATCGTGGTACCGCTCCTGCCCTACTTCCTTTGCAGTTACAAGATTTACCGCTTGAAGAAGAAGTCAGTCTTTTAGATGCGGCAAGTATGGCCATGACCTTACTTTATGAAGCTTTGGTAACGCCATTATACGGATTCAAAATCTTTGCATTTATAGTCAGTACATTCCTATGGATTCTTGACCTGTTTATCTACCCCTTATTTCTGGCGGAACGTTATTTCCTTCTGGGGATAATGCAAGCGTTCTTTCCTTTGATAATCAGTCTAGCTGTTTTTGAGAAATTCAGAACAATGGCCTATACCTTTTTCAAATTGTACGCTGCTGTTTATATGCTCGTTCCAGCGTTCTTTTTGGTCAACGTATTCGTCAATGCCATTTACACCGAAATCAATACCAACTTCTGGACGAATCTTTTCGGGACAGAATTTGGTCAAGGCTTTTTTGCTCCAGTAGTTCAATTGGGTTCCGTTGGGTTTATCGTATTCCTCAAATTCAAACTATACCGCCGAGCGACTTCCTTCACATTACGATTATTCACACATTAAATAAGTAAGCAATGAAAACACCATACAAAGACATCTACGCCGTTCTACAAATCAATAGACTCATCGTGTTGTCCACAGTCATTTTCGCTACCGCTTCAAGCCTATTTTCCATTTGGATGGTGTACAACATCAATTCCAAGGCGATGAATAGTGCATTTGCCATAAATACAGATGGTTCTGTCATTCCGATCAAGTTAGTAGCACAGAAAGAAAACTTCGGTGTGGAAGCCTTAGCGCATTTAGAGCTCTTCCACAACTACTTCTATAACATCGATGCGAGCAACTACGAGAAGAATTTAGAAAAGGCCTTGTGGCTCGGAAACAGTTCTATTGACAATTTGTATCGTCAAAAGAAATCGGATGGGGTTTACAATCGGTTATTACAATATTCCTTAGTGCAAAAAGTACTAAGCATCGAATCGAAAATCGACGAAAATAACGGTGCCTATAGCTTTAGAACGGTTACCGTTTTTGAAATCAATCGAGGATCCATACTAGATACCTATGAACTTGTTTCTACTGGAAACCTGATTGCGGTAAACCGAAACTTCCCGAATAATCCGCACGGATTACTAATCACAGAATACTTTGAAAACTCCCTTAAAAAGATAAATAATGAAGATTCAAAAAAATAAAATAGTCTTCGGCTCTGTATTGGCCGTGATACTCATATTCCTAATCTCCTATTCCATTATACTTATGGGAGATGATGAAAGTGAAAACGAAAATCTGAAGCAAACCCTAGTACCAGAGTTGGAACAGGAACAAAAAGAGTATGATTCCAAACTGGATGCCATTAACGATTTGAAAAAAGTCCGCGAAACCAATGCACCAAGCATCTATGATGAAAAACTAATGGACTCCCTTGGTTTCTATGACCCCGAAATGGGTGAAAAGAACAAGCAGCGTATTGTAGATAGTATCTATAATGCTAGTCGTATCAACTATTCCGATAGGACGTATGAAAACATAGGTCGTAAAAAATCGATTCCGAAAGTAGTACAAGAGGTAGATTCAGGAGACATCAAGCGTGAAATGCAAATCCACGCAAAAGAACTTGGTTTGGAACATCAACTCTTTTTTGCTTCGTCTCCCTTGGTCAATGCGTCATCAATATTGGGAGGTACTGACTCCGAAATTGAAGTAGTGGTCGATGGTAATCAAATCGTAAAAACAAATACACGTTTGCGGATGCGTTTGACAAAAACTTCAAGGGTGAACAACAAATTAATACCTAAAAATACCTTGGTCTACGGATTTATCAGCTTTCATCCCAACAGGGCTTTAATTGAAATTGAGAACATCAATCATCATCCAACGAAGCTAAAGGCCTTCGACCTTTCAGACGGTAGTGAAGGTATCTATGTGGAGAATAGTTTCAGGGAGGAAGCGGCTACTGAAGTGATGGATGATATCCTGGGGGATATTAATATCCCAAGTGTTCCACAAGTAAGCGGTATTACTAGAATTTTTCGTCGCAACAATCGGAATACCAAGGCAACGGTACTCAACAATTACAAACTAATTCTAAAACCGAAGTTATAAACTCTTAACGGACATTTAAAAATACACTCTCATGAAACGATATCTGCTTACCTCACTATTTACCTGTGCTTTCATCTTCATGAATGCGCAAGAAGGGATAATTCTCGATACTATTTATGCCAATGACCAAAAGAACGTTGCCCTATTTTTTCCGGAACCAATACGACAAGGTATTACTGGCTCCGACAATTTCGTATTCACCTATAATCGTGATAAAGAACAATACTTTGGACTTCTCCAAGCGAAGCCAGGAAAAGAAAGTAATCTACTAGTAATCAATAGAAATGGGGCTATTTTTTCGTATATTGTAAGGTATAAAGAACAGCTCTCAAAACTCAATTATTTTGTACCTAGCGCTAGTAGTATTGGCAATGAGAAATCAGTTGCAGAATTGCCAATTGCTGGCAAAGAAGAAAAGAGCATTGATAAATCAGACTATTATTTACGCGCCTGTAAATACTTGGTAAATCGAAAGTTGAATTCAATAAACCTTCGAGAGCGTTATCAAGGTATTGTACTGAGCATTGAGCATATTGTTTTTGACGCAGAAGAATTGTACTTCGTTATCCAAATAAAGAATACCTCTACTTTGGACTACGATTTGAATTTCTTGGAACTTTCTGTTCAAACCAGACAAAAAGGGAAAAAGAAATCACTACAGCGTATCTATCAAAAGCCGCTGTTCATACACAACCGACCAACCAGAATAGCAGAAAATGAAACCGTGAGAATGGTTTACGTACTGCCTAAATTTTCATTGAGTAATGACCGCAGAGCGGTTTTAGAACTCAACGAAGCAAATGGAGAGCGTAATCTGAAACTTAAGGTGTCACATCGATATATTAATAACCCTAAATAAACTGCTATGAAAAAGTTGGTCATATTTACACTTGCCCTGACATTTATCGCTTGCGCGGAAACTCAGGATACTACACCCGCATCTGTTGCGGAAATCGTCGCTGAAAGTTTTTATCAAGGTGATGAAGAAACCTTAAAAAAGCATACCACTCCTGAAGGTTTTGTGAATTTCTCGAATCTCATGAAAATGTTTGCCAAGCCTAAGAGTTCGGAAATGAATTTTAAGCTTATCGAAGAAAGTACCGATGGAGATGTGGCTTGGGTTAAATACTCGACGGCATATGATAAAACTCCTGGAGTTTTTAAGCTTGTAAAGGTTGATGGGGTTTGGAAGGCTACTGCTAGGAAGCCTAAGGAGAGGGTGCCTTTTTGAGTACCTCTAACATATTATTTTAAATCGCTATCAATTAAGCTAGCTATTAAATAGCTAGCTTGTTTTTTGGTAATAATTTTCGGAATATTCAGATAACAAATTTGAAATATCCAATTTATGAATATTGATAAACTCTTGAATTTTTTCATCTGTTACCGAACCTATTTCATACTTATTAAATTCTTTAAAGAAAGCTTTTACCGTAGTTCTTAAATGTCTGAGTTTTCCCCTTCGCATTATTTGTACTGAATGAGTGAAATCAGCATGATATGATACCGTCTTGGTTGGTATTATCAAAATTCTTTTTACAGGAGCATCATTATATTCATTTTCAAACCACCCGCTATGAGTATTCATTTGCCCAACTTCGTGTTTATTAACCTCTTGCCTTTCAACATTGACTTCACTCTTACATTCAAAAATAAAATATTGGTTGCTAACTCCGCACCATAAATTATCCGGACCCTTTTTGAATTCTTTATCTGGACGTTCACTAAGAAAACCAAGCATTAAGCCCAATTCTTTCATTGCAGCTTCAAACTTTTCTGCGGCAGTGCCAAACTCTAAATCAGATAAAACACCTTCAACCGACAACATTAATTCTTGAAAATTTTTGTGACGTATTATCCAATCTTGAATTCGCTTTGTTCTATTTTCATTTACAAATTCTAATTTTTGATAGGTGATGCCTTCATTTGGTTTCAGTAGCTCATGATTTTTAAAAAATGCGCTTTTCTGAAGATTGTTTGAATCTTTTCTACTCAGTAAAAATTTATATCTCGCCATTATTTGAAGGTACCAGCCTTTCTCACTTTCTTCATAGCAATGATTATCAATTATGTCCTGAATCAAAATACTAGCTTTCTCATGTTCTCCTGAATAGTTTAATACAGCAGCCTTCCTTTCTAGGGTTAGAACATCATAAATTTTACTAGTGGAGCTGTCAGGTTCTATTCTATCCATCTCTTCTTTATAAAATTCTTTCCAACCTTCATCTCGTTGAATGCTTTGCTTCATCAAAGATTTTACAACCTCAAAGGGTTCATTTTTGCTAGAAATTTCATCTGAAGCCATTCGTGCTATCTCCATCCCAATTTCAATCTGTTTTTTAGTTTGAGGAGAAAAATACTTATTTGTTCGAGAGCTTTTTATAAATTTTATCAAATCTGCACCGACTATCAAAATCAAACAATAATCTTTTTCACCACGTACACTCCTTCCCAGACCTTGCTCAATCTTTTGAGCTATTTTAATATTAATTGAGTCACTACTCATTCTATTCGATTCCTCGTATCGATCAGCTAAGGAGTGAAAATAGGGTCTACCGTCAATAACCAATATTCTACATGTTTCGTCAGGTAAGTCAATACCATCATATCGGTTTGCGAACACAACTGTTTGATTAAATTTACCTTTTTTAAGGTGGTCTACTGCCGCTGAAATTTCTCTTGTTTTAGGAACAATAGAGCCTAAGCTTTTGTAAGTTAATGCTTTACTAAATGAAGAGACCAATGAAACAATCCCGTAGTTTTTAGTGGAGGCTTTCGCCAAATAGTTTACCATTTTATTTCTATCCAAGCTGTCATCAATTAATGACGGTATAACAAGCATTTTCTCGCCAGACCAAACTTGGCTTGGATTTGCAAGTGGATTTTTAATTGCGTCCGTATTGAAGCCAAGTCCTTTAATAAAAAACGAATCATCTTGAGTTGTGGCGGACATAAGGACTCTCTGCTCTGCCTTATGAAATGATGAAAATTTTTCTATTGGTATATGTATTGGAGTAATCTCTATGGTTTTACCTGAGATGAAGGCTTGACAATTTTTTATACTATCCTTGATAAATGGCCAAGAAAACATTATCGATGATTCTTCCCGATAATTTGAAAGTATTTGCAAAACTTCTTCCGATTTGTCAATCCAATTCCAATATGGAATAGGTAGAAAAGAGTTATAATCTCCGTTCTCTATTTCTAGAAAAGTACCTTCGCCTTGCTCTGGAAGGGCATCTTTAAAAAGTTCAAATATTTCTTTATAAATTGAGTGGTCACTATCTAAACTTATGGTAAAAGTATTTTTTATTGAATCGATGCAGGCGTGAGAATCGTCCAATATTATATTTTCAACAGGTACGAAATCGTTACCCAATCCGAAAATCGTTTTGCCATTAAAAACTTTTTGCACATGTGTTATCAATATTTTTTCTCCATCAATAAATTCATTTGGCAAGGAATTGTCGTCACCGATTGAACAATAGTTGATACCGAATTTCTTGGCATCTCTTCTCACTTGCTGAACTAAATAAATGTTTGGACAAATAAAAAGGCAAGGGCCATTACCCGAATTTATTTTGGATTGTAGAATCAGTAAGCCTATTAACGTTTTACCTTCTCCCGTATGAAGTTTAATAATTAAGTCTTTTTCTTCTTTTCGTGATTCAAACCATTCTTTCAATATCTTATGTTGAGCGGGTCTCAAAGGTCCTGCAACACTTCTCCTATCCAATGAATCATAAATTTCTATCGGATCAACTTTTTTTGTTATTTCTGATTTACTCAGTCTTTTTCTAAAATCAACCATAATTATCTGAATGTAACTAGAATGAAAATACAAATATAGATTGTATCAGCTGAAAGGTGAACCTTTTTGTTTTTACTAATTATCGTTTTACCAGAATTCGTATGTACCTGCTTATTTAAAAATCGACCGAACCTCACTATAAACCCTCTCAAAATTCTCCTCCAAATCCTCATCGGTAAATGCCTTCTTTTTCTTAGGCATCCGCTTCTCTATCTTAGGTAACTTAAACTGAACCCTTTTATCCTCCCCATCAGCAAAGGTTATAAACTCACCTTGTTTTAGTCGAAAGAAAACGTCAGCTCTAATTTTTGCCACCTCACGCTCTCCTGTGGTAATGCGTGTGTCAAAATTGAGATTATAACCTCGATTCACGCTTGTGGTTTCGCTCTTTACAATTTCAAAGAAGCGTTCGTAATATTTAGCGGTGTCCGGGTCATTTACTTTTCCGAAGAATTGATAAGATAAATTGCTCAATATTGCCTTGCTTGCCTTATCCCCATAAATCATATCGTTCTGTATTTTATCTTGCATCACATAAACCGTTGCAATATCATAACTACGCAGCGTTGCCGGAATACGGTGCATATTCAAAAGCCGAATTGTAGGCGCTTCTTCCATCATCAAAAACGACGACTTTCCAGAACGCACACTCATTTGTTTTGTAATCGTGTGAATAATGGTTGCTATAATGGGAGAATACGCCGTTTCATATTTGGGATTATTTACTACAGAAATGACAGATGGTTTTTCCTGGCTATTAAGACCCAAAGGAACATCATCTGCAGAGAGCACCATAAAAATGCGTTGGGTACTAATCTTTTTAAGGGCATTGGCCAGAGTGCTTTTTACCCCTGCGGTTTGCCTATCAGAATCTTTACCACTTATAAAAGCGTCAGCCATTGCCCTAGAGGTCGCATTTGTACTCAAAAAAGCAATGAGACTGTCTGTGTCCAGAAATTGATAGATAGCGATTAGGTGTGGTAAGGTGCAGTATTTCGGATAGGATGTATGCAATTTCCAAATCAATCCACCTATCAAACCTTCCGCTGCATCGTTAAAGAATTTGCTTGATCCAAAGCTTCCAGATTCCCGTTGTTCTAAAAGGTTTTCAATTAAAACCCGTGCCACTTCATTGACAATCTCTTCATTTTGCATGTACTGCGGAGCAATCGGGTTTACTCGGTCGTAGATATCATCAAAAGAAATCACTCGAAAATCAATAGCATTCTTCTCAAATAAGGGATATGCCATTTCGGTAATTTCAAAATTCTTGTAGTCGTGAATGATTCCACAAAAGGAGTGCTTACTAAAATGAGATAGAAAATTATAAACGACACTCTCGGTTTTACCGCTTCCGGCGGAACCAATTACGGAAGCCCCTCTTTTAATATTATCAATTTTAAAACTTCCTCGCTTTACTTTAAATTGAACTTGATATTTATTCTTATCGTTTAATAAGTCGCTCTCCTTGTGAAGAAAAACATACATGACCGTATTTATTAATAAGAGCGGACAGCCAACGTAGAGCAACTGAAAGAACCATTCAACAGCATGAAAATTCATTTTAAAGAGCAGCCCTAAACAAATAGCTGTTAAAGCTATATTGGTAATAAAGGCATAGCGTGTTAACTTGAATAGGCAATAGAAAATCAATCCCATTCCAATCAATAGTGTCATCGTAAAAAATAGTCCTTGTGTCCCCATATCAAATACCTATTGAACCTGATTTTATGGCGATATCAACACCCCGTTTTAAATACCTTATGGTTTTCAATGCGAGCTGTACTTTGTTGGTTGGTATGCTATTTAAGGGAACGCCAGCCTTACCCAAAATTTTGAAGGCAACCGATTTTTCACTTGTAGGCAAACCCAATAAAGTCGAAAAGTAGCGTTTCGGATTCTTGATAAAATCTTTCTTTGATTGATACGATTCCGCATAGTTTCGTTTGTAACTGAAAGTGCTATCGAATGTCTTTTCCGCTTTTGCGAAAAACGAATCCCTATCAAAACCACGCTTCACCAGTTTTCCGTTTATCATTACATCAGAAGCTTTGTATTTACTTCCTGGAGAAAGACTGACGGAATCAGACATATCCTTTCTACTTACGATAATATGAATATGACTCTGGTTGCCCTCTTTGTGCATTCCCTGAACAATTCGTTTTCCATTTTGTTGATGGGGCGCTTCTTTTTCCAATCGGTTGATTTTGCTTTCTAATCTTATGATGCTTCCCCCCTGTTGTCCTTGCTTGATTTGCCTAATTTCATTTTTGAGTTTTAAAATCTTAGTGGCGAATGGTTGATTCTCCCGGACCTGTTTATCCGTTCCTTTAAAAGTGCGCTGATGTTCAATTTTAGCATAGTATTTAATATCATCAACGGTTACCGGTCTGCTATTAATCTCACGATTAAAAGAGCTTGCATAATCTTTCATTATTGCTCTTGTGTATCGCTTTAATTCTTCCCTACTGTTTTGTAGTTTTCGTAATTCATATTTACTTGGACTAACGGTGATGGAATAAAATTTGGGTTCTTTCTTTTTAAGCTTCGATGTATTTCCGTCAATTTCCCTAACTACTTCGGATGCATTTATCTCGTCCCCATATTGATTGAAAAAATGTTCCATGTCTTCTTGTTCCAATCCTTGGTTTTCCTTTTCTAGGTACTCCACAAAACCTGCTGAACTTTGCGAATAATCACCACCTAGTTTTTGTGCCGTTACTGTTATATACATCGTCTTAAATATTTATAATTCATCATCATTTTCTAATCGCTCAACAAACCTGACTTTTTGCTTTTTCTCTGGAATTTCCTTCTCTAGAATCAAGTTCTTTTTCGGTGGTTCGGCTGCTGCAAAAAGCGATTGCATCATCGCAACCGTTGGCTTGGTTTGGTTCTTTTCAATGTCCTTCATTATTGCAATAACTCCATTGATTCGCTTTTTTATCAGGGCTTCCAAAGTCTGCATTTGAGGTCCGATTGATTCGTGCGGAGAAATGCCATTATCCTCAAAAAAAGCAATCATCAGTAGTAATGTCATCGATTGTGATTCGGACACTTTTTTACAGAATCGCCGAAACTTAATCGCTACTGAAGCCTTAATCTTGAAGGTTACAAAACCTTCTTTTTCATATCCTTTATCCATCTTTTTAGTAATAAATTTTGCTACCTCATTGGTCTGACACCAGATTTTAGTAAAAAAGAGAGCCTAAAAATCAATTCAGAAAAATTAAAAACCTTGCCAGACTCTGTAAATACTATCGTATTGGAAAAACTGAAAATCGAAACCTCGCGCCAGCGGGTTACCCTCTTGCTATTCCTTTTTCCCCCGCAGGGGAAATTCAGAATACCTTTCCCTCAAGGTAAAGGCTCTTTTACCTACTCACTTTCAAACAGCAAATTTTAAGAATGATTTGAAGCTGGTTTTACGGATTCAGAAGTATACTCTGCTAACCATTGAATTTTCCATAAACGAAAACGAACAGCTTTTTAAAGGCTGTCCGTTCTTTTCGATTCTAGTGTAGTTTTAGATTTTAAAAATAAATTTATAATTGTACAAATTTCGGATTGCTTCTTCTTCTAGAATAGCATGATAATCCTCTTGATTGTTCACGGCACACATTTGAATTTCCTTGCCGTGCTTCGCTTCGATTTCCTTTCGAGATTCCGCCAATAATTTCTCTTGGGTCTCACCATCCAAGTTATTATAATTTAAATATATCATAGCTTAGAATTTTACTAGAGTATACCTTCATCTTTAAAGCTGTAATAACCTCCATTTGGCACAACAATCAGATGGTCCAATACAAGAATATCTAGAAATTTAGCTGCTCGTTTTATCTTGTTCGTGATATTGATATCGGCTTCGCTTGGCTTCAATTTTCCACTCGGATGATTGTGGGCTAAAATTATAGCTACAGAAAGCGATTTTAAAATCGTGGCGAATAGTAATCTAATATCTACCAAAGTTCCCGTAATTCCACCTTGCGAAATTTGGTGAACCCCTTTCACTTTATTACTGTTATTCAGTAATAGAATTTTAAAAGATTCATGCACCTCAATAGTATCTTTATCCCAGTTTTCATATAGTAGGTTTGCTGCATCCTGAGAGTGGTTTATCTTTTTCCAAAAGGCGGATTTTACGCCACCGATATAACTGATTTTTATTTCATTTACTTTATTTTCCATTGTGATAAAAATTAAGGAGTTAGTATAAAAAGAGGGTGCATCTTTCCACAGGAACACCCTCTTAAAATTTAATATTCGCTAGGTAACATTAACGTATCGTTTACAAAAAATAGCCGTAGTTCATCCAAAGGAAAATCCGTAAAACCGTACCTATGCGTTTCAAAAATATTATCGTTTCCATCACTATACGTGATCGTGGCTTCACATTCTTTTTCGGCTTGTTCCTTTTCAGTCAATCGTTTAAAATCAATAGTAATGAAACTGCTTTTCTGCCTTAGATTTTTAGCAATTACAGAAGCATCGGTAATCAGCCAAAAGCACTCCGCAGTATTTGCTAAATACTTTAAGCCATCGGTAAATCGGGTTCGTGTTAATGGGATTCGGTAAAACATTTCAGTACCGTTAAAATGTTGTAATCCCTCTTTAATTTCTCTAACTTTATTGCTCATTGTAATTTTCTTTAAGAAGTTAATAATGAAAAAGAGGGCGCATCTTTCCACAGGAACGCCCTCTTTATTTTTACTCGCCTTTAATACCTAACAGTAAAATTTCATCCGCTACCACCTCGGTAACATATCTTTGATTGCCGTCTTCGGTTTCGTAGCTTCTAGTTTTTAATTTTCCGCTGATACCGATTTCCTTGCCTTTTGCAACGTACTTTTCTATAATTTCCGCGGTTTTACCCCAAGCGACAACCGTATGCCAGTTTGTTTCGGTTTGCTTCTCACCTTTGGCATTTTTGTAATACTCATTTGTTGCCAATGAAAGCCGTGCAACCTTTTTGCCGCTTTCTAAGTTCGTAATGGTCGGCTCTTGTCCAACGTTTCCAATTAACTGTACGTGATTTTTTAAAATACTCATAATAGAAGATTTAAAGATTAATTAATAGACTACCCGAACCATTCAAGCAGTATTTGTTTATATATTTTTTGAGTGATTTACTTATTATATCTAGAGCGTTTTCCTTTTGTTGTTTTTTTAACTTTTGTTCCACGTCCTTTTTGCTGATTTTGTAAGATTTCATAAGATTCCTTTTAGATTTACTTCCCATAGCGCCTTCGCTGTTACCTTTTTTTGTTGCTCGGACTCTTCAATATTCCATCTTGGTAAGGCGTATAAAAAGCGCAGCGGCTTTATGCCGCCGTCCAAGATGGAATGTTGTTATTTTGCTGTCAAAAAAAGGTATTGGTGGAGGTTCGGGAGTAGGTCTAAATCCCTTGTGAAATATAAAATCATAGGACGTGGAACAAATTGGAAATAGTATTTTCCGGTGAAGCGAACGTGATGCTTCAACTTTATATTGGGAACGTAGTGTTCCTGCCATTTTCGGTAGGAGAAGCGAAGTGGAAATCTAAAGTTGGAGGATCTTGTTCAAGACTTTTGCAGCGAAGCTCTTTCTCTGTAATAGAGCTTTTCTCGGAATGAAGGGGAATGTGCTGAGTGGAATAGCATAGATAATTTACAAATGTATAACTAGGGTTAAAACCAAAAAGGGCTGACCTTAAATGCCAACCCCTACTTTTTAATAAAGTTTATATTTCTATTTAATCACCTCAATCACACTACCACAGGTCAACATATCATCTCCATAATAAGGATTTTTAATTTCTTTTTCGGTGCTTAACCAGATAGCACCTTTATTGCTATTGGCCATAGGACATTTTTGAACGTATAATGTTTCCGCAGGTGATTCGATATTCATTGCAAGGGCCACAATATTTTCATTTAAAACAACCAATTGAGCTCTTTGTTTTTTTAAATCCGTACTTGCTGAGATTGCACCCAAGATTTCAATACTTTTAGATAGATGCGATTTTTCCATCTTGCCCAAATCACTTACGTCTATTGCTTTCATTTTTGCTAATGTCGTTTTTGCTATAGCAGAAACTTGACTCGCGTCACTATCCACAAAGGCATCTTCCATTTTAAAATAGGGTTTTAATGCAGCTTGAAAAGCTGTTTGAAATGACTTTGATAATTTCATTTTCATAGTTTGCATGGCATTGGATTTATTTTCTGAATCTCCTTGCATTCCCAAATGACCTTCGTGACCCGTCATTGTTTTTCCGCCAGACTTATTCATCATTGACTTCTTACCTTGTAATTGGGCTGCTGCATCTACCGTAAAGGTGCCATTGGTCACAATTTCGTCTCCATTTTCTAATCCTGAAGTAACTGTAAAATTATCTCCGCTACGAAGCCCAACAGTAACTTCTCGCATTTCAAAAACAGGCCTATTTGGATTTGGTTTTACATATACCAATGAGCGTTCCCCTGTCCATAATACCGCACTTGCTGGAATATTCAATGATTCTCCCGGAACTTGGGCTGTGCCTTTTATCTTTCCAGAAACAAACATTCCAGGCTTGAATAAACTTTCGTTATTCTCTAAGGTTGCACGCACCGTCACAGTTCTTGTACTACTATTCAACACAGGGTCAATAAATGATATGACTGCATCAAATTCTTTATTAGGATATGCGCTCGTGGTAACCTTTATTTTCTGTCCTTTTTTAAACTGTGAAATTTGATTTTCATAAGCATCAAATTCTGCCCAAACTGAATTAAGGTTACTTACTTTTAGAATAGGCTGACCTTGTTTTAAATAATCACCTTCTGCCGCCATTACCATCGCTACTGTTCCTGAAACCGTTGCGTATAACGGGAAGTTTTCACGCACTTCTCCCGTTAACTCTATATTGTCGATTTGACTTGCAGAAAGCTTCCATAGTTTCAACTTATTACGAACAGCTTTATATAAAGCTGGTTGAGATTCTTTTAAAGAAGTTGCTGTAATTAATTCCTGTTGAGCAGCTACGAGATTAGGGGAATAGATTGTGGCTAATAATTGCCCTCTTTTTACTTCTTGCCCTTCAAAACTTACATTTAATTTCTCCAAACGACCATCAAAATAACTTGCTTGAATAGCATTGTTTTCCTCATTTGTAGCTATTTTACCAGATAGAGAAATAACCCCGTCATCATTACCTTCCATAAGGTTTCCAACAATGGTAGTTTCAATATTTGCTAATGCCATTGCATTTTCTGTCATCTGGATTTGGTTTGCCAATAGACCTTCAGAACTTGCTTCTGCAGGAATCAATTCCATACCACAAATTGGGCAATCACCAGGTTCTGATTGCAAAATTTGCGGATGCATTGAGCATGTCCACATTTCATTTATTGATGCCTCAGAATGGTTATGATTATCTGGACTTTCTGGAATAGACGATAGCGAAGAATTCCCGAATATCAAATAACCACCTATTAGTCCAATGATTACCGCAACACCTAGGTATAGGATATTTTTTTTCATAATTATTATTTTTCGTTTTCAAGGCGTTGAATCATTGCCTTCATTTCTTCTATTTCCCTTTTTTGAGCTTTAATTATATCGTCCGCCAATTTTTTTACTTCAGGGTCTTGAATGTCTGCACGCCCACTAGTTAAAATTGCTATGGAGTGATGAGGAATCATTGCCTTCATCCACAAAATATCTCCCACTATTGGTGCTTGCAGCCTTACGAGCCCTAGAGCGGTTCCAAAAAGAGCAATACTTCCTAAGACAATAGCGATGTTTTTCTTCTTGTTGGTGTACATATTACGCATCGCAACAAACATAATGATAGCCATAGTTGCGATACCTAAACAACTCATGTAGAATCTAGTTAGGCTAAAATAAACATGGTCTATTTGATAGGTATTCAAGTACATCGTGATGTACATAGCTATGAATGATGCAGCAAGCATCGCTACAAATTTGGTATAATTTCCTTTTTTCATTTCGTTGTGATTTTTTTCTTCTGAATTCATTGTTCTTTATTTTTTATTAATTAATTGATTTTGTTTTGAGTCTAAGTGCGTTTACAATTACTGAAACAGAACTAAAACTCATTGCTAATGCGGCAATCATTGGTGATAGTAGAATTCCAAAAAATGGAAACAAAACCCCTGCCGCTATGGGTATACCTAGAGTGTTATATATCAAAGCGAAAAATAGATTTTGTTTTATATTCCGCATTACTTTATCACTTAAATTTCTTGCTTTTACAATACCATGTAAATCACCTTTTATTAGGGTAATCATTGCACTCTCAATTGCAACATCTGTTCCCGTACCCATTGCGATACCTACGTCACTTTTTGCGAGGGCTGGGGCATCATTGATTCCATCTCCTGCCATTGCTACGACATGACCTTCGTCTTGTAGTTTCTTTACCTCTTCCAATTTATTTTCTGGTAACATTCCAGCCTTGAAGTTTGCTAAGTTGAGTTCGGTGGCAACGGCTTGTGCAGTATCGTGATTATCGCCAGTAAGCATTATTACTGAAATTCCTTTATTTTGAAGTGCTGCAATGGCTTTGGCACTTGTACTTTTTATTTTATCGCGTATCACTACATAACCAGACACATGGCCATCTACTGCCAGATAGGAAACGGTTTTTCCTTGTTTTTGAAAGGATTGCGCTTCGGCTTCCATTGCTGATAATATAGTTGCATTGGCATACTCCATCATTTTTGCATTTCCTAGGTCAAGCTTTTTATCATCGACTATTCCTTCTACTCCTTTTCCAGTAACCGCACTAAAATCTTTTGCTTTACGGATTTCTATTTTTTGTTCTTTCCCATACTTGACAGTAGCTTCGGCTAGTGGATGTTCGCTAGAACTGTTCAAGGAGGCTATAAATTGGGTTATTTCACTTTCAGAAAATGAATCATTGAACGACCCCATTTTTTCAACAGTTGGTTTTCCTTCTGTTATCGTTCCTGTCTTATCAACTATCAAAGTATCCACCTTGTCCATTTTCTCTAAAGCCTCGGCGTTCTTTATTAGCACGCCATTCTGCGCCCCTTTACCGACACCTACCATTACTGACATTGGTGTCGCCAACCCTAAAGCACAGGGACAGGCAATAATCAATACTGCAATCGCATTTACGAGCGCGTATACATATGCTGGTTCTGGACCCCAAATTGCCCAAACTGCAAAAGTGACTAGAGAAATGATAACCACCACAGGTACAAAATAACCTGAAACGGTATCTGCAAGTTTTTGAATAGGTGCACGACTTCTACTGGCATCATTTACCATGTGTATGATTTGGGAGAGCAAAGTATCGCTACCTACTTTTTCGGCTTTCATTAAAAAGGATTGATTGCCGTTGATAGTTCCGCTACTCACTTTGTCATCTTCAGCTTTGTTGACAGGAATAGGTTCGCCTGAAATCATTGACTCATCTACGGTGGTATGTCCTTCCATAATTACGCCGTCCACAGGAATTTTATCACCTGGTTTAACTCGAAGGATATCGCCTTTTTGGATTTGGTCTATGGAAACTTCTTCTTCATTTCCATCAACAACTCGTATTGCTTTATTTGGCGCCAATTTCAATAGTTCTTTTACAGCCGAATTGGTTTTGCTATGCGCTCTGGCTTCTAAAACCTGACCCATCAAGACTAATGTTAGTATCACAGTTGCAGCTTCAAAATATACGTGAACAGCACCAGACCCCGTTTTAAATTGTTCAGGAAAGAAATCAGGAAACAACATCCCAAAAACACTAAACAACCAGGCCACACCCGCACCGATGCCTATGAGCGTAAACATATTGAGATTCCATGTTTTTATACTTTTAAAGGCACGTTCAAAGAACATCCAAGTTGCATAGAAAACTACAGGAATAGATAAAGCGAACTGAACCCAATTCCACGATTTTTGTTCTATTATATCGTATAATAGATTGTTAGGAATCATCTCGCTCATTGCGATTATGAAGATAGGCAGCGTAAAAGCTACAGCTATCCAGAATTTATTGAGTAACTTTTTATAGGTCTTATCTTCTGAAGAAAGGTCTGGCTGCATTGGTACTAAATCCATTCCGCAAATGGGACAAGCTCCCGCTTCGTCCTTAACAATTTCGGGATGCATTGGACACGTCCATTGATGTGAAGTCGTTGCAGATAAATTTTGTTCTTCAACTAAATCCATTCCGCAAACTGGACAATCGCCAGGTTTGACGTAGGTTTTATCTCCCTCGCAATGCATCGGACAATAGAAAGTACCTGTACCTTTGCCTTTCGTTTCTTCCTCTTTAGTTTCTTTTGCTTTATTATGTTCTCCTAATTTATGTATGCTATAAGAACCTCCATCATTTTGCATTACTTTTTGAAATGTCTCAATGGGAATATGGGATTTCATTTCAATAGTTGCTTCTGCTTTCTCTAAATACACCCAAACATTAGTCACACCTTCCACTTTAGAAAGTGTTTGCTCTACGTGATTTCTGCAACCGTTGCAGGTCATTCCGTGTATGTGAAAGGTGTGTTTCATTGTTTTGGAAGTTTTAGTATGAATTGCTTGTCTAACATCAGTTCGTCAACGTGCCCAGCAATTGCATTATCATCAGTTTTGAAATGCATATGCATATTAGTAGTATGATGCGTAAATACTGCCTTGTGTTTTGTGGAATAGAAACCAATAATTTCAACATCTGCTTGCTGTATGCTTCCACTCAAACCAGATTCTTTATGCTTCTTATGATTATGAACAGTATCTCCTTCTTTCCAATTTATCACGTGCCAGTCTAAAGTAGCAACTTGGCCTTCTAACAAAAAAGGAAAAGGTTCTTCCACATTAATACCATTAGATTTCGCAGTTTCAAAAATTCTCTTTTCTAAATCAACTTTAGTTGTGACATTCTCAATATTAAAACTATTCCACGTTTCAACTTCTGCATAAACAAGTAAAGCAGCCTTGATGGCATAAGAATCGGTGATTCTCATGCTGCTATCAATTACAACACTATTATGTGCTTGACTGTCAAATATTTGTATTTCACCTTTTAAATCTGCTACTGCGCCAAGAGCATAAAAATGTTTCTTTTGTGACAGGGTATCTAATGAAATTGTAGCATCTATATTTCCTGACATTATGTTTCGCAAAGCTCCCGAATACCCAACTTTTACATTAGTAGATTCATCAGTACAAGAATTAGTTAAAAAACTCAACAGAGCCATTCCAAGTAACACGTAAAAGGTGTGTTTATACATCTTCATTTTCTTATGATTGTTTAGAAATGCAAAGAGGTTTAGTCTTCTCTTTCAGAATACCTACTCTAATTATCTTTCGATTTTTCTAGTGAGTATGGCCATTTGCCGTATGGTCTTCGTTTTTCACTAATGTCATTCCACAGGTAGCACATTTACCCTCTTTATCGCTACCACTATCTTCGCAATGCATTGGACATACGTAAGCCGAAGTATATTCTTTTCCTTGGTTCTCAGCGTTTGTTTCCGTTTCCGTTAGTACCTCTTTTTTATTGTCTTTACAAGAGACCATTGTAATTGAGGCTATTACTAACATTGCTCCTAAAATTGTTCTGAATTTTTTCATTGTTTTTGTGTTTATTGAGTTATTAAATAATTGACTACCGCACTTTGCGCATAGTAAGTTGTTATGGCACTTATTTGATTGATTTGAAACTTTAATTGTAATTCTTGTATATCGAGTACATCATTAAAATCAATAGTACCGGTTTCATAATTTTTAATAAGGATTTCTTCCGCATCATTAGCTTGCTTCAAGTTTTTCTCTTGTGTATTGTATTTAATTCTAGCTTGATTGCGTTGTGATATCGCTTGAGCAAAAGCAGACGCTAAAACATTCAGGCGATTGTCTTTTTGAGCTATTATTTCAAGCTGTCTCAGTTCGTTCTGTTTTGAAGTAGACTTGTACTTATTATTGAAAAGTGGTACAGAAACAGAAACCATTGGCATGAAAATATCCTTACCATTATCACTAAAACTCATATCAGGTCGCTCCGAAACAGGAACATAATCCAATCCAAAACCAATCATAGGATTGCGTTCTGCTTGATTTAATTCTTCTGATTGCATTACGGATTCATAGAGTTTGTCATATTTAAGCAATTCTGGATTAAGTGTTAAAGCCTCCTCAGCAAACACGCCATCTTCATTTGGGAGCATTAATTTTTCAAGAATAACTACTTCTGTGTCCCCATCTCGATTGAGCAATTTATTAAGGGTTGTTTGTTCGCCTAAATACCCTTCGTTCAACACCTCTTTTTGCTGCTGTAACTCATTTTGTCTAATCTGCAATTTCAATACGTCTACTGCAGATGCCTTTCCAACTTCCACAGAAGTAAGTGCCAGTTTTTCATAGGTTTTCAATAACTGAATATTCTCATCAAGTACTTTTTGTTTTTCCTTTATGCTATAGAGTCTATAATAGGATTGAGAAACCGAAAGTGCCAGTTTACGTTTTGCAATCACGACTTCTACATATTCCGAATCTGCCATTGCGCTTGCGTAATTTTCTCTAGCCGTAATCGTACCGAACCATGGCAACATTTGTCTGGCCGAAAATCGGGCCCGTTGTGCGCCTGTTCTAGTTTCAGGTTCACTCACAAAATAGCCTGCGCTGAATTCTGTATTGGGAATCCAATCGGCTTCGTTCACTTTTTCTTCAGCTATGTTATGACGAAGATTGTACGCCTGAATCTCAGGACTATTACCTACTGCCTCGCTAATAAATGATTGTAATTGTTGCGCTCTCGAAAAAGCGGAAACAAACAAAAGACAGATAACGATATTTATATTTTTCATTAGTTTGCTCTTTTTAGTTTTAATTCTTCTCTCCAACTGTACAATACCGGTACAATGAAATAGGAGGTAATATCAATCACCATTCCCCCAAAAATTGGGATAGCCATTGGTATCATAATATCACTCCCCTTTCCTGTGGATGTCAATACGGGAAGTAAGGCAAGAATTGTAGTTACCGTGGTCATCAGACAAGGACGTATTCGCTTTTTCGCAGCTTCTAATGCTGAATGCCTGATACCCTTTTTATCTGTTGGTTTGTCACGGTCAAAGGTTTGTGTGAGGTAGGTTGCCATTACTACTCCGTCATCGGTAGCAATACCAAATAGTGCAATAAACCCGACCCATAGCGCCACACTTAGATTGATGGTTTTCATATTGAATAGGTCACGCATATTCTCTCCGAACAGATTGAAATTGAAGAACCAGTCTTGACCATACAGCCAAATCATAATGAAACCACCTGCAAAAGCCACCGTGATTCCTGTAAAGACCATAAGTGACGTAGAAACAGATTTGAACTGGAAATACAAAATCAAGAAAATGATTGCTAGTGCCAACGGAACTACAACTGAAAGTGTTTTCTCTGCTCGTAACTGGTTCTCATAGGTTCCAGTAAATTGATAACTGATTCCTTTAGGAACGGTTAATTCCCCAGCAGCGATTTTTTCCTTGATTAAAGCCTGAGCATTTTCTACGACATCTACTTCAGCAAAACCATCAAGCTTATCGAACAGTACATATCCGATTAGGAAGGTATCTTCACTTTTAATCACTTGTGGACCTTGCTCGTAACGTATGTCAACGAGTTCGCCCAATGGCACGGGACTTCCCTTTTCTACAGGAACATAAATCTTTTTAAGGTCTTCTTCATTCCCACGTAATTCTCTTGGGTAACGCACACGAACTCCATAACGCTCACGACCTTCAACTGTCTGCGTCAAAGGCATTCCGCCAACAGCTACTTTTAGAACTTGCTGAACATCCATAATGGATATTCCATATCGCGCTAGTTGCTCTCGTTTGATATCAATTAATAAGTAAGGTTTACCAACAATACGGTCTGCAAAAACAGCCTGCTCCTTAACACCTTCGGCTTGTTTCAGAATACCTTCTAACTGTAAACCAAAGGCTTCTATTTGGGCCAATTCTTGCCCTTTGACCTTGATTCCCATAGGTGCTCGCATTCCTGTTTGCAACATTATTAATCTGGTTTCAATGGGTTGTAATTTCGGTGCTGAAGTTACCCCTGGTAATTTGGTCACCTTAACGATTTCATTCCATATATCATCTGGGCTATTAATCTCCGGTCGCCAGTTACGGTAGAATTCGCCATCATCATCTTCAACCAAATGCCTCGAATCAATAGCAAATGGGTCTCTTAATCTTGATGCATCGTAACTCGAATTTTCACTATCTATATCCGTATTTGGGTTGATAACAAGATTACCATCTTTTAGTACAAAAAGCCCGTCGTCATTTATTCTATAGCGTTGCTTTTTACCCTTTGTATTATGCATGTATTCAGATTTATACTGAATCGTATTTTCATACATAGATAGCGGTGCCGGGTCGAGTGCGGATTCTGTTCTGCCAGATTTACCAACCACCGTTTCTATTTCGGGGATGGTAGCAACTGCCATATCCAGTTGTTGCAATACCCTTTTGTTTTCTTCTACACCGGCATGTGGTAAAGAGGTAGGCATTAATAGGAACGAGCCTTCGTTTAGGGATGGCATAAATTCCTTTCCCGTGTTGTTCATAATCCACACACCAGAAATAAGAACCGTTGCAGGAATGATTAGGAACAAGAGTTTGTTCGCTAATGCCCATTCCAAAATCTGACCATAATACATTCTTAGAACAGAAAATATCCCTAGAACTCCAAAGCAAATAATCGCTACGAAAATTAAGTTGATAAACACACTTCTATCAAAGCCTAACGGTCTCCAATATTCTGCAAGCAGAAATACGATAGCAGCTGACGATATAATAATGTTAATCAGATTTACTCTCTTCTTGTCAAGATTACCCCTTAAATTTAATAGTCCGGTTACACCAAAAGCAATCAAAACAATCCCCAACCAATAGCCTGAAAACATTGCGATTGCTCCCAATACTAAGAGGGAAATTTGAAGTACATAGCTCAACGAAGATTTTAGGTTCTTCTTTCTAAATAGATATGCCGCCAATGGTGGGATTATGAATAAGGCGATAACCAAAGAAGCCGAAAGCGCCATGGTTTTTGTAAAAGCAAGGGGACGGAATAGCTTTCCTTCTGCACCAATCATAGTAAATACCGGTACAAAACTTATAATGGTAGTTAGGACTGCAGTTAAGATTGCTCCAGAAACTTCAGAGGTGGCATTATAGATAATTTCATTCGTAGTGTATTCCGTGCCGCCTTCACTAAAGCGCAATTTTTTATCATCCATATGCCGTATCATGTTTTCGGCTAGAATGACACCAACATCCACCATTGTACCAATGGCGATAGCGATACCTGAAAGCGCAACTATATTGGCATCTACATTAAAGATTTTCATGGCAACAAAAACCATCAATACAGCAACTGGTAATAATCCAGAAATTAAAATAGACGCCCTTAAATTGAAGACCATTATGATAATCACTAAAATGGTAATTAGTATTTCTAATGTCAATGCTTCATTAAGTGTATCGAGTGTTTCTTCAATCAGCTCTGTACGGTCGTAAAAAGGAACTACGGTCAATTGAGAGGTGCGTCCATCGGCCAGTACTTTTGATGGTAGGCCATCTTTAAGTTCATCAATTTGGGCTTTTACATTCGTGATGACTTCCATTGGGTTAGCACCGTATCGAGCAACAACCACACCACCAACGACTTCTGCTCCTTCCTTATCCAGAATACCACGTCTAGTTGCTGGACCAAGACTTACGTTGGCTACATCCTTAATTCGAAGTGATGTGAAATTTTCAGAAGAAACAACCGCATTCTCTAAATCTGCAATGGTCTTGACATAGCCCAAGCCGCGAACAAGGTATTCAGCTTGGTTTATTTCTAATGTCTGCGCTCCTATATCCTGATTGCTCTCCTTTACTGCCTTTACAATTTGGCTAAGGCTTATTTTATATTGGCGCATTTTCTCAGGATTCACGTCAACTTGATATTCCTGTACATAACCACCAATAGAAGCGACCTCTGATACTCCACTAGCACCTGAAAGCGCATATTTCACATAGTAGTCTTGAATGCTGCGTAGTTCCTGTAAATCCCATCCACCAGTTACATTTCCATTTTCATCACGCCCTTCTAAAGTGTACCAATAAATTTGACCTAATCCTGTTGCATCGGGACCCAGAGCTGGGTTTAAACCTTCAGGCAAAAGATTTGCCGGTAATGAATTTAGCTTTTCTAAAATCCGACTACGTGACCAATAAAACTCAACATCTTCCTCAAATATGATATAGATGCTAGAAAAACCGAACATAGAAGAACTACGGATAGTTTTTACACCTGGTATACCAAGCAGAGAAGTGGTCAACGGGTACGTAATTTGGTCCTCAATATCTTGTGGAGAACGACCTTCCCATTTCGTAAAAACAATTTGTTGATTTTCACCAATATCCGGAATAGCATCTACTGCTACGGGGTTTGAAGGCAGAAAGCCTGTATTCCAACCAAATGGTGCATTTACGATACCCCAACCTACAAAAAAGGCGAGCATTAATACTGCAACGAGTTTGTTCTCGATAAGGAATTTGATAGCTTTATTAAGCATGTGATTTGATAATTAAACAGTTATGAAAGATTTGAAATTCTAGAAAACAGAAAAACAAACACAACAAATTGAGCCCCAAACGATAGTTATCGCAGGGCGCACTTAATACTGTCTAATAATCAAATAAGGAAAGTCTGGTCTAAAATTTGAACATCCCGTAATAGTGGAGGCGGGACATAGTCTCTAAACGGAGTTATATTTTCGTCTACCGCATCAAAGAGATTTATAAAGGAATAAGCAAAAGAATAAACAAATTGTTGCTGTTCAAAAGAAAGGTTGTCGAATGAGATTTTTAAATCATCTTGACCTTCAATTGTAACTTCTATATCGGAACAACAGCTTGTCTCAGTCTCCATTTCCATAACTTCACAGGAATTAGAGTCTTTCGACTTTTCTGCTTTCATCATGCAGGTGTCTACCTTATCGAACATACTGAAATCTACCAAATGGTCACCACAGTAATGCATATCCACAGAGAAAGACATGGTGGATAATAGCACAATAAGTGCCATTAAAGTAGAGGTTATTTTATGTAGCGTTTCTTTCATTTGAACTGCAAAATTACAAAAATATTAAATGGTAGTCATTTGTTTAACAGAAGTTTAAAAAGTGAATTGCAAAAGAGATGTTTACTAAGACTTTATATTTTTCCTGCTTGATTCTATTAATAAGTTGTTGTATAAAGAACAATTTTAATAAAGATATGTATTTAAGAAAATACTAAAATACATATCTTTGTTTTATGGGAAAACAGATATGTATCCGATTGGAAGCAGACGCAAGACAGATAATGGACTGTAGGTCTTCAATAGCGGAGTTGGACAGTTCTTTAAGTTTTGTTTCCGAAGTCTTAAACTTGGCAGGAAATAAGGTTAGACTTCAAATTCTCTTTTTGCTCCAAAGGGAAGAAAGACTATGCGTTTGTGATTTGAGCGATATACTTCAAATGAACGTATCGGCAATTTCACAACACCTTAGAAAGCTAAAGGATAGAGATTTGGTCTACGCCACAAAAGAAGCTCAGACGATTTTTTATGCGCTTAACAAGGACAAGTTGACGACATTGAGTCCAATTCTCAATTTATTGAAAAAGGAAAGTATAGTGTTATGATTGGAAATAAAAAATTGATTGGTACGACGGTTCTAACTGCTCTTGCTGCATCTATATGTTGTATTACACCTGTACTTGCAGTATTGGCAGGAACTACTGGTTTAGCCTCTACCTTTTCTTGGATAGAACCTTTTAGACCGTATTTAATCGGATTTACCATTTTGGTTTTAGGTTTTGCATGGTATCAAAAATTCAAGCCCAAAACCCAAGAGGAAATTGATTGTGAATGTGATGACGAAAAACTCAAGTTTATCAACTCCAAGGGTTTTTTGTTTTTGATAACCCTATTCGCCGGAGCCATGTTGGCATTTCCATCCTACTCCCATATTCTTTATTCCAGTCCAGGTTCAAGTAAGCAAATCGTTTACGTGGAGCAATCGAACATTAAAGAAATCAGGGTAACTATTGAAGGAATGACCTGTACGGGTTGCGAAGCACATATCGAAAGTGAGGTAAATAATCTTGACGGCATACTAAAAGTCAATGCAGATTACGAAGCGGCGAATACAACCGTAAAATATGATGAAACTAAAGTCGACCTTGAAAAAATAGAAACTGCTATTCTTAGCACGGGATACAAAATAGTGAAGTAATGGAGATACAATTAGAATCAACAATTACCTGCCCCAAATGTGGTCATGAAGCAAAAGAGAAAATGCCCACATCGGCGTGCCAGTTCTTCTATGAATGCGAAAATTGCAAAACATTACTTAAGCCCAAAGAAGGAGATTGTTGTGTGTATTGTTCCTATGGAACTGTGGCCTGTCCTCCTATTCAAGAAGGTTCAAGTTGTTGTAATTAGGCTTGACAAAAGTATAAAACTATAAACTCCCTCGACTCTACCCCCACTTCATTTTTTGCAACCGAACAGCATTCAATATCGCTAATAACGCCACACCCACATCGGCAAAAACAGCTTCCCACATTGTTGCGAGGCCACCTGCACCCAAAATGAGTACTATGATTTTAACTCCAAAAGCTAATGCAATATTCTGCCATACGATACTTCTTGTTGAACGGCCTATTTTAATGGCCCGTGCAATCTTTGATGGTTGGTCATTTTGAATAATAACGTCAGCTGTTTCAATAGCCACATCACTTCCTAAGCCCCCCATTGCTATACCTACGCCGCTTGCCGCTAAAACGGGAGCATCGTTGATACCATCGCCTATAAAGGCAACCTTTGTATCTGTTTGCTCTTTGAGCTTTTCTACTTCATTGAGTTTATCTTCAGGTAATAAGCCACCCTTTGCCCAATCGATACCTAATTCTTTGGCGACTTTTTGGGTAATGGAATCTTTATCCCCAGAAAGCATGATGATTTTGGAAATCCCCGAATCCCTAATTTGTTTTATGGCTTGATGGGCATCTTCCTTTAGTTCATCGGCAATGGTCACATAGCCTGCAAATTTTCCGTCAATGGCGACCATTACAATTGATTCTACGATATTATTCGTTTCTAAAGGCACTTCTATTTTGTTCGAGGTCATTAGGGCTTTGTTGCCAACCAAAACTGTTTTCCCATTAACAGTTCCTTTCAATCCCTTTCCCGCGACTTCTGAGACATCGGTCGCTTCAAAATCCGCACCTTCGGCTTTATATTCCAGAATTGCTTTTGCAATCGGATGGGTGGACTGTTCTTCCATGGCCATCAGGTATTGCATAAATTCCGACTCAGCGAAAGCGGAACTATTTACCACTTGCTTGATTTTAAAGACACCTTTGGTAACTGTTCCTGTTTTGTCCATTACTACGGTATTTACCTTTGTCATTGCATCGAGAAAGGACGCGCCCTTGAAAAGGATACCATTTCGGGACGCTGCACCAAGACCACCGAAATAACCCAATGGAATAGAGATGACCAATGCACAGGGACACGAAATCACAAGGAATATCAAAGCCCTATAAAGCCAATCTCTAAAAACATAATCATCAACAAAGAAATAGGGAAGCAACGTTAGACCTATAGCGAGAAAAACAACAATAGGTGTGTAAATACGAGCAAATTTTCTAATGAAAAGTTCGGTTTTAGATTTGCGAGCGGTGGCATTTTGAACCATATCTAGAATACGTGCAATGGAACTGTCCTTGAACTCTTTCGAAGTTTCCACTTCTATTACTCCATCAAGATTAATACTTCCAGCAAACACAGATGCGCCTTTCTGGAGGGTATCGGGTTTGCTTTCTCCCGTTAGGGCTGCGGTATTAAAAGAACCTTTATCTGAAAGTAGAACTCCATCGAGAGGTACTTTCTCGCCCACCCGTACTTGAATTTTTTCGCCTATCGCTACAGTTTCAGGATGAACAGAAATGAAGTCGCCATTACGGGATACCAGAGCTTCATTAGGTCGTACATCCAGCAAAGCCTTGATGTTTCCTTTTGCTCGATTAACGGCTGCTTGTTGGAATAATTCGCCTACAGCATAGAATAACATTACGGCCACGCCTTCGGGATATTCGCCTATCGCAAAAGCTCCCAAAGTGGCAATGGACATCAGGAAAAATTCCGTAAAGAAATCTCCATTTTTGATACTATTCCATCCTTCCTTGATTACTGGAAACCCTACTGGAATGTAAGCTATCGTGTACCAAACAATTCTGACCCATCCCTTGAAAAAAGGAATAGCATCGAAATAATCAACCGCAATACCTATCATTAACATTACGAAGCCGAAAATCGCAGGCAGATACGTTCTAAAATTGGATGCTTCTTCTGGACTGCTGTGATTGTGTCCATCATCATGACTGTGCTCGCCCTCATGATTCTTAGGGTCTAAATCGCGTAAGTTTACTTTTTTCTTTTTCATTGACCTTTTCTGTAATTATTCAAAATAAGAATTAAGTCTGGTGGCATTTCCATCTTCTTCATAGGTGGCACGTTACTTCCACCTGTATTTCCAATCGGAACATGGTCTATAAAGGATTTCCAACCCCCAACTAAAAGCCGTATCACTTGCCCAAAAACTTCTTTAATATTTCTCTGACTGAACCCAAATTTCAACATTAACCAATGCGTATAACTATGCTCCATGGGGTAAGACTGGCCTAGAATATGAGAACGTTCAAGATGATGCCATGCCCTTGTTAAATCATTCTTTTGAAGGTATGAACGATACAGTTCAATCTCTTTTAAGTAATGTCCTTTGAGTCCGCTTGGTATAGATGTGTTGAATTTCATGGATTACTACTTTTTTAATGCAAGGTACATTATGGAATCATGCAACAGAAGTGCATTTATTGTCCGCTACATTTGTCACAGATTCCCTTCAATACCAAATTCGCATCTTCTGCAACGTAACCGTCCGGAAGATTGATATGTGGAATTTTATGTTCCGTAAGACAGACCGTCTCCTTACAGTTATTACAATGGAAATGAAGGTGCAAATCCTGTTCGATGGCACAATTACAGCCTTCTTCACATAGTGCATATTTGGTCATGCCCGTACCGTCATCTATCTGATGGACTATCGCTTTATCCTCGAAAGTCTTAAGGGTTCTATACAAAGTAGTCCTATCCGCCTTTGCAAAAGCGTTTTCGATGTCAGATAGGGTTTTGGCGGTTTTGCTTTCGGCCAAGAATCGGAAGACCAACAAACGCATTGCCGTTGGGCGAACCCCTTTTTCTTCCATAAATTTATCTGCTTGTATCATTGTATTGTCAGTTAATCGTTGTCTTCGTTTCCAAATGGTTTAAAAATAAGGCCTACGCTAAAGATAAATCCGTCTGTGGGGGCATAGATTTCTGGAAAAGTAGGATTTTCATGTGGTGGCAATACCAAAGGAGAGAAACGGCTCTGCCTCCTGTCCGTGAAATTTTCAAAATTAATGAATGTGCTTCCCCATTTAAAGTTGCGCATCAGCAAGAGCCCCATGGTTACGAAATCAGTAGTTTCCGTTCCATTGGATAGTAATTGTTTTCCTGTATAATAGGTCTCATACCCAATACGCCATTTTTCAGATTCATACATTAAAATACTCCCCGCATTATGCTTGGCGGTCAAGGGTTTTTGAGGATTGCCAGGTAAATAATTCAATCTCGCGTCGATAAGCGCGTAGTTTAAGAACCATCGAAAATCCCTGAAGGTGAATTTGATATTCGTCTCTGAGCCTTTGCTCAAGATTTCCCCAGTTGCATTTTCAAACTGGAATAGGCCATTATCCAAAGAGTTGAGCAATAGGCCATTTCTGATAGCGGTCAAATAAAATAATTGATTGATAGAAAAGCCCAGCTCGTCAGATAATCTCGTTTGATAATTAAAATCAAGGTTCAGACCGTACGACCGTTCGGCTTTCATAGTTTCCCTATCAATGGGAAGAACATCCCTGAAATTGATGAACTCTGCTTCTTCCGTAAAAATATCAGGGATTTTATACCCTAGTCCACCACCGAGCCTACTTGAAAAACTAGTGTTTGATTTGTAAAGCAAGGAGACCCTTGGGAGTGGAAAAAATCCCCAATCCTCAGCATAGTCTGTTCGTACACCTGTTTCAAAAATCCATCGGTCCGAAAGGTCATTGATGCTATTTAAGAATAGTCCGTATGTAATATCGCGTTGATCACGTTCAATGGGATTCTCCATTTCATCAAAAGAAGTCGTGTAAAGGTTGGCTCCCAAGACCCAATCTGATTTTAGTCCCTGTTTCTGATATGATGCCTCCGAAAAAGTGTTCCATTGCGTTCCTTTGAAAGAAAGGTTAGGGATTTCAAGACTTCTATCAAAAAACGCAACGCTGTTCTTGACCGAAATGGATTGGGTGGAGTCCAACTGGGTTTCGAAAACAGCTTGTGTGCTGATTCGCTTTGACAGGTTTTCTTCGGTATACTGATGGATTCCATTTTCACCCTCTTCAATCTTCGTAATATCACCTCCTTTTCTATCATCGTAGGTTCCATTGACACCAAACCACACCGTAGTTTTTTCAGAAGGATAATAGAACAATTTCGGATTGAAACTTAAGGAACGGGTACGAGGAAGGTTACTAAATCCATCATCTTCAGGGTCAAAAGCTTTTTGTAAATGACCAGAGCCGTAAAGTGTCCATCCCCATTTTTCGTTACGTTCACTATAAAAGACATTGGCCGTACTTCCCAAAGCTTGGGTCTGGGTAAGCATGATATCCAGTTCAGGTTCTTCGTTTGGAGTCTTGGAAACCATATTGACCAAACCTGCAATGGCTCCACCACCGTACAATGTGGAAGAACTTCCCTTTGTAATTTCAAACTGTCTCAAATCTAACGGTGGTATTTGTAGAATACTCAAACCGCTTGAAAAACCTCCGTAGAGGGGAAAACCATCTCGAAGGAGCTGGGTGTAACGACCGTCCAAACCTTGTATCCGAATATTGGTGTTGGCACTACTCAACGAGGTCTGTTGCATCTGGATTCCCGTACTTTCACGGAGTACCATGGAAATATTCGTTGGGTTCATTATCGCTTTTTCCCCTAATTCCTCGACCCCGATATACTCAATTCGAGTCGGTATCCTTTGTATGGTACGGGTGCTTCTTGAGGATTGTACTACCACTTCATCCAAGGCGTTTGCACTTTCCTTCAGATAAAAGACCAACTCATCTCCTGTAGGTACAACAATATTGGTTTTCAAAGTCTCGAAGCCTAAGTACGAGATTTGGAGATTGAATTGACCATCGGGTACATCCTCTAATAAGGCTATACCATCAAAATCGGTGGTCACTCCCTTATCCAGGCTCTCAATGTAAATGGTCGCCCCGAATAAAGGTTCTTTTTCTTCTGCTGTAAAAATATTGATTTTCAGATTATTCTGTGCATAACCGAATGCACAGCAAATGAGCATAAGCCAAAGGCTTATTGCATATTTATTCATAGTAATTTGAATTTAATTGACTAATTTTTTTGGAGGGCGATGATGTCATCGCATATGTAATTAGCCAATAATCTTGGGAGGTTGAAAGAGGGTAAATACCGGGTCTTCGCTTACGCTTTCAAAATGGGAAAAACTTTCTTGTATAACCTTAGGTTCGATAGGCTCAAAAATGTCCAAATCAAAAACAATGGTGTGCGAATGACAGCAATGGCATTGACAAAAAGGTGAGCAAAGTTCGCAATCGCCGTGATTTTGATTATGGTCCGAACCCACTTGAAACTCGGTTGTTTCCGAATCGGAAATTTGAGCATCATCGCCGCAAGGCACTAAGTTGAGTGCCAAAAAATATAGGGACAGTAAGACTGCGATTGTTTTCACATTGCAAAGATAAACGATTAATAATGCAACCGGATTGCAAATGTGTATGGAATGTAATTGCAGTACTGGAAACCGAACGTTTACAATGACATAAATTCAAATACTCTAATTATAGTAATCTTCAAATACATTTTATAAAGGTTTCTAAACATGTATATTTGTAATTCAAAAGTTACTTTGACATAATTTATTTCATAATAAAGTTCACAAATCGTCAACACGAAATGTGAAATGATGCAAGTACTCGACTCTGGTTGGTCTTAGCAAAAGGGGTTCTCCCCCCAGCCAAGTCACTTCATATAACAAACCTCGATATGGCATCGGGGTTTTTTTATGCCCAAAAGATACTGCGAGAAGTTTACCCTGAGCGCAGACGAAGGGAGCCCCAGCCAAGTCACTTCACATAACAAACCTCGATATGGCATCGGGGTTTTTTTATGCCCAAAAGATACTGCGAGAAGTTTACCCTGAGCGCAGACG
>NZ_JBNGOP010000002.1:102103-302901 GCF_050589625.1 Maribacter sp. 2-571
GAAGGGAGCCCCAGCCAAGTCACTTAAAATACCGAACCTCGATATAGCATCGAGGTTTTTTTATGCCTTAAATGGAACTATAAAAGCTATCCGGGAATTGTGCTCAAAAAAAACTGATTTCAAAACCGTTTTAAACAAACAGGTAGTGTACGCTTCCCTCATTTCAAAAAATGGACGCTGTCGCGCAATAGCGGTCCGACCTATCCAATAGATGCTTTCCGTAATTCCGCAGGCATCTGAAATCGGGTCAATGATTGTGTTATAGCAATCTGGTCGTTACTTTCCTAAAACACCCCTGAGCTTGGAAAGATCAGCTTGTAAGCTCTATTAAAAAATAACTTCCTTTCCCTTTTTTTTTCGGATGCCCCAAACGACAGGAAAGCCAAAGAAACGGCAACACTATAGGAGGAGAAACATACGCTAGATATGGCGCAGATAGCTCCATTAAAAAAACCGATGGGAAAGGGAATTTTCCCTTTCCCATTGGCTTTTAATTTAAGGTACCCAACAAAGTAGCAAGCCTTTCAAATGCAGAGCCCCAACCGTTGTAGATGCCCATTTTCTCCTGCTGCTTGCAATATTCCTCCGTTTCATGGACGACACTAAAGGTAAATTTTGTTTTATCTCCGTCCGCTTCAAATTGGATATGCAATGCTACCCCCTCCGTCATAGGTCTAAAATCTGCCGAAGTAACTATCTTTTTTTGGGGAACGATCTCTGAATAAACCCCTTCGGAAATGAATTGATTTCCATCAGGCATTTCCATCGTATACTTCCACTTGCCCCCTACCGAAAAATCATGCTCCACCACATCCAAGGCCATTCCATTTGGCGCCCACCATTGCGCTATATGCTCCGATTGTGTCCAAGCTTCCCAAACCAGGGCAATGGGTGCATTAAAAGTTCTTTCCAGGGTCAATGTGCGGTTGGCCAAATCATTTGGGTTGTTCATTGTTCTTGTTTTTAGATTGTAATTCGTTTAAATAGTTCTCGAAGGAATCCAATTTTTCCTCCCAAAGCGTTTTGTATTGCTCGATCCACATAAACGCGGGGATAAGACTTTTGGGTCTGATAAGACAGTACCGGTTTCTACCTTTTTGAACTATGGAGACTATTCCACATTCTTCAAGGATTTTTAGATGCTTTGATATTGCCTGACGGCTCACATCAAATTTTTCCGAAATCGTGTTGATTGTCATTTCCTCCTCGGCCAGCACGGTTATAATTTCCCTACGTACGGGGTCCGCTATCGCCTGAAACACATCTCTCCTCATTATATGCAACCGTTTGATTGCAAATTTATTTGAAATCGTTCGGTTGCGCAATATTTTATTGGATTATTTTAACCCGGATTATGCATTAGAACTTCGTAATGAAGCTTTTAGCTGCGATAAAATATGACATTTTATGAATGTAAGCATAGCTCCGCTACGGTTACATTTAAAAATGTAGCGCAGCACCATAGTTTGAAGTAGCTGGAAGCTGTAATAGATTTTCTAATGCATAAAGCGGGTTTAAGAATTCGGAAACTACCCTTAGCGGTTATAAAATCAATATCGGCCAACAACGATATGCCCGACCGGCTATTGTGCTTTTGAACAGCTGTAGTTTAAGCCAGTGCGACCGCTAAATACCATTGTAGAAATTGTTGTGGCAGAACCCTGCCCCTCTATGAAATATCCATACCGTTTAAAAGTTTGCCATATTCCCATTGAGATGTACGGAATTTGGCCACTGTTCCTTTAGATTGAGCAAGAGCAACGCAATCGTTTCTGTGGAGAATGATTTTCCGAAATTTAACCTTGAAATGGTATTCACCAATCGCCATAGCCATTGTGGCGCTCCGGTTCTTTAACGAGCCTAAATTAAATGTGCAATGGAAATGCCCAAACATACCATCACCAGCTTTGATAGGTTGAACTTATGTCCTTCCCCCGTTTCAAACAAAATGGTGGTGGCAATATGCAGAAAGATACCGATCACTATGGCATTCACGACATCGAGATGTTCGGCGGCCAATACCGTGTTGTTGGATATAAAGGTACCCAAAGGCGTCATTGCCCCAAACACTACCAAGAAACCAATAATTTGAACCTTACTATAGCGGGATTGAAATAAAAATGTGGTGATCAACGCCGCAATCGGAATTTTATGGATCAGTATTCCGTACACCATATCATTATGCTGGTGAATGGGGAACCCTTCCAAAAAACTATGGATACAAAGGCTTATAAACAGTATCCATGGAAATTGTTCGCCTTCTTGAGGGATATCGGCATGACCGTGCTCAACCCCTTTGGAAAAAAATTCAAGGACGATCTGCAACAAAATACCGCACATGATAAAAAGTCCGGTCTGTTTGGGATCTAAATGATGATACACCTCGGGCAACAGATCAAAAAGTGCCAGTGCCAACAAAAACGCCCCACTAAAAGACAGCAAAAGCTTGGTGCCTATTGATTTTCGGCCTTTAGTGACAATAGCTATAATTACACCGATAGCAATGGCCACAATGGGAAGCAAATACGTATTCATAGGCATGTGTTTAAAATTTAAGCTTTGGTTTTTGCCACTGACGATCTTTTATCACCAAAAACGGATATATCAAATAATAACAGGACAAATTTGGTCCTTATTTGCCCGTATTCATATGATGTGTGGCAAGAAATACCCTTGACCCGCATCAATACACAAACTTGATGTACGTCAACTTTTTTTGAGCCTGAAATTTGTCGGAAATTTTTATCGAACCGCATCGTTCACGCAAGGATTCCCGTTTTGGTATACCTTCAGAAATGGAAAGCTAACAATGGAGGAAATAGGTGAAAGACCTTGGGCAGGTTCGGAAAAGGGCAAGTTCCAAAAAACTGCCCACCGTAACCGCTATGCCTTTAAAATGCACGGGGCTACAGGAGCAGACTCGAATCCTTTTCCACCGTTGCAGTAAACCGCTGGCAATAAGCTATTTTGTAATCCATAAAATTGCGGACTGCCCATTGCCCATACCAAATGGTTGAAGACTTGTAGCTCCCAGTATTCGGAGGAAAGTCTGCGTTAAAGCGCATCCTTTCAGCTGATGGTCGGGATTATTGCACCCGACCATAGCTATCGATCCATTAACGGGAATACTATACTTTTTCGAAAATGGCTTCGAACGGTTTGCGCACCTTTTGGGCATGCTGTGTGGCATCTTCTTCACTTCTATAGCCGATCGCCAATACTACGCTAGCGTCAAGGCCTTTCTCCTTTAAACCTAAAATTTCGCTATAGGCCGCTGGATCAAAACCTTCCATAGGGGTACTGTCCAGTTTAAGTTCGGCACAGGCATTTATGGCATTGGCCAATGCGATGTAGGTTTGTTTCGCCGTCCATGACCGTTTTTCCGCCTCGGATTTCTCGCTCATTTTCGTTTTCATAAAATCGCTGTAGTCCTTTAGACCGGAAACGGGCACACCCTGTGTTCGTGCCTTTAGATCGATGTAGGCTTCCACATCGCTATCGGTAACGTCGTTATAACTGCAAAAAACAAGGAGATGTGAGGCGTCCGTTATTTGGGATTGCCCCCAAGATACAGGCCGTAACTTTTCCCGAACCGCGGTGTCTTCAACAATAAGGACCTTATACAACTGTAGCCCATAAGACGATGCGGATAATTGGACAGCCGTTTTAATTTTTTCCAGATCTTCCGAACTGATTTTCCTTGAGGTATCGTACTTTTTGGTGGCATAGCGCCATTTTAAATTTTCGATCAATTGCATGTATATTTTTTTTGAATTCAATTTACTTGTGTTCGTTTTTACTCTCGAAACGGTCATACACTTGAACAGATTGTGCCCATTTCGCTACCGGAACATTTCTCCGTCATTTTGTACAGGTTTATTCCGCGTCCTGTCTGGTATAAAAAATCTTGCTGACGATTTTCCACTGCCCCTCTATTTTTAAAATGTGCATAAAATCGATGTAGGTAAACGTAGGGAACTGGATCTCCAACTGGGCGTTTGCAGCATCTCCAGCAACCGTTAAGGAAACGACCCTTGTTTTTATTTTCTCTTTAAGCGGTGTTCCGTCCATCCCCTCGGTCAACCCTTCAATGGCACTTACTTCCGTATAGGTTTTACCGATCCACTTCATGGTCGCGGTCGGGTGAAATGCCTTTTTTAAGGTTTCGGCATCGTTGTTTACAAGGCCCGTCAAATAGTAGTTTACGGTAGTTTCTATTTGCTCCAAGTCGGTCTGTTGTGCCTGGACGTTCGTCGTCATGGCTATTGTAATTACCCCTATCAAAGTTAAAATGACTTTTTTCATGTGTTTTAATTTAAATCGTTGTTTAGTGTTAATAAGACCAGTCTACAATTTCATCCTTGTGGCAAAGCCTGTAGCTGATCCTTCTCTTATAAAGAAGCGCTATTTCGTTTTTAGTGAATCCCTTTTTAAGTTATGCATCGAATGCATTACAATTTCACGTTAAAATCTTGTCCATTTCTTAATTGCTCCCTGTATCTTTCAAATCTGGGTTTAAAGTGTTCCGGGGTGTCGGGGCCCGTTTTTTCCAAAGCCTTCAACGCATTTTTGAACTCTTTTTTGGCCGAAAACGCTCTGGCCAATCCATAATGCCCCGGAAAAGCGCCCTTGTTGTTTTTGACATTGGCCTGCATGACGTCTACCGCTTTATCCAATTGGCCATCCGCTATCAACCCGATACCTAGGCGATACAGTTCGTCCGGACTCCCCAATGGAATCGCCTTTTGCAAGATACGTTGTGCCGCTTCCGTCTTTCCCTGTTTTTCCAAAATACGGGATTTCAAGGAAAGATTGACAAAGGTTTCCTTACTGAAAAAATTACCGTTAATAGAAGCATCGATCCATTCCAACGCTTGGTCCAATTGCCCTATACCAAGGGCATAATTCGCCGCACTGTCCCAGGTAGTTTGTTGGAACCCCTTCGGATTTCTCAGATCGTTACGGATCCCTGTCATCACTATTTCATTCACCGCTACATCGATGGTAAAAGGAATTCCCTTGGTATCCCAATGCAAAGAGACCGTTGCGCTGGTCGGGGATACAGCATCAAAACGGTACGTCAACATTTCCGTAGCCGTACCGTTGGTTATGGCGCTAACCTTGAAACGCAATACATCCTCCTTTTCATCATAAAAATAGGAGCCCCAAGAAGTAGTGTTGGAAGATAGGATGATAACCACTTCCCCATTTTCTTCGGGTGCCATAAACAAAGCATATTTTCCCGCGGGAACCTTGTTCCCTTGTATACTGACCTCGTGTGTGAATTGGATGGTGGTATTGTAGTCCGCCCCCGCTCTCCATGGTGCCGATTTAGCGGTGCCAAAGCCCAAATAGTTAAACCCATAAGGCACAACATTACCCCAGATGGCCCTACCCTTAACATAAGGTCGGCCATAATGAATAGTGATATCGGTAATACCTATGCGTTGACGCACTTCTGCCTCGGGACTGGCGGCAGGGAGGGTAAGCTGTGCTTTTAAGTTTGACATGCCAAAAGAAATTAGAAAAATGGTTAAAATGAATGGAGAAACAATATATTTTTTCATGGTCTATGAATTGCTTTATGAGGTTTTTGCAAGCAGAAATGAAATGATATGGACGCTTTTTTCAAAACAGCACATCGGATGATCCGCTATTTCCGCTATCCCTGTTTGTCGATAGCGGTAAGGGTGGGATCTGTATTCCAAACGTCTACCGCCATCTTCCATACCCCTTCCTCATTTTTCTTCCAAATGGAAACCACTTTTTCAAACTGCTTTACGGTACTTCCGTTTTCATCCTCAAAGCTCACCAACATTTTATCTATGGTATACCCCAAGTCGCCACTCTCGGACACGAATGCCTGCTGTGGCTCCCAAGTGACGTTAAAACCTGGTATGGATTGAAATTCGCTCAATACCTTTCTAATTTTCTCATGCCCCTGTAAAAGCGGTTGATCTGGGGCCATCATAATACCATCTTCACCGATAAAACTAAAATAGGCTTCGGTGGAAAATGATTTGGACCATTCGCGACTGGTTTCCAATAATTGTGCTTCGCCCTCTTGTGAAAGTTCGGCCGTTTGCCTGTTGGTGCAGGAGAGCATCATTAGCCCCGCCAACACCGTTAATACTGCTGTTTTCATGTCGTTATATGTTTACTCGATAATCGAGATTTAAAATGCTCCGACGCTTGCGTCGAAATCAATATTAATTTTCGTTCTAATGCCTCGTGGGCTTGCCCCGAGGTTATTTACTTTATCTTTTAAACCTGTTGTTTGTCGGAGGAACAAATAAGGGAGTTCCATAAGAAAGTCCTCTTGGATTAAAAATGTGTCAAAAAAGATTTTTCCAAACCTTTTTCGACACATTCGTTGTGAAAGGATGGTATACCATTTCAAAATTAAAATGGCTTAACTTCCTCTCCATTCTAAAAGAGATTAGGGCCGTAAAGCCACTTTAAGCGTTCCGGATGAACGGTCGCGCATCAAGTCGTATCCTTTTTCAGCCTCTGATAAGGGTAAAATATCAGTGAAGATCTTACTAGGATCGATTACCCCTCTTTCCACAATGGGCAACAACTTGTTCATATATGCGGCAACGTTTACCACACCCGTGTGTATCGTTATGTTTCTGAACAGGGCCGATGAATAAGGCTGTTCTACCGGTTCGTACAAGTGGCCGAACCCTAGCACACTTATCGATGCGCCCGCTTGGGTCATTTCCATTCCCTGCGCAATGGCCGCCTTATTCCCTACCGAATCGATTACGGAATTGGCGCCCCTTCCTTCCGTTAGGGATTTTACAAATGCCACGGCGTCTTCGTTCTTGGAGTTCACTACATGGGTAGCCCCTATGGTTTTGGCCAGTTCCAACCGACTGTCGTGTCGTCCTACTAGAATAATGGTCGAGGGGCCGAACAATGTAGCGGCCATTACCGCACTTAACCCTACTGCACCATCACCTATGACCACTACGGTTTCGCCGGTTTTAATGTTGGCGTTTAAAGCGCCATGGTATCCGGTGGCAAAATTATCCCCCAAGGGAAGTACTTTGGTATCGAACTCCTCGCCGGTCAAACCTTCAGGGAGTTTAAAGAGTGAGGAGTTCCCATAGGGCACACGAATAAATTCGGCCTGCCCACCCTGAATATCATCACCACCATGTTGGGCGAAAAGTGGTGTTCCGAACAATCCTCCATGATCACAGGCCGAGGGAAGGTCCCGTTTACAATAATAACAATCCCCATCGACGAACATAGCGGAGGCTACAACACGGTCCCCAACTTTTAAGGTATGGATATCCTTACCCACTTGGTCGACCACGCCAACAAATTCATGACCTATGCGCATACCTCGAACAATCCCATTTCGGGTCCGTTTTGGGTGAATTCCAGATCCGCACCGCAAACACCGGCAAGCGTAATGCGTACGATAACATCGTCATCTTTTACCAGCTGTGGCTTTGGTATATCCACCACCTCAATTTTTGCTCTTTCTTTATAAACTACTGCTTTCATACTATGTGATTTAATTTGAATTTATTTTTAACAATTCTCCGGTGGTCTCCTTACAAGAATCCCGGACTAACGGACATTTCTATGGAAGGAACCGCCACTACCCCTGAATGTTTTCTAGGGTGTAGCCGTTATTGAACTTTATATTTTTGGTAAATTGGTCGGTCCACGACCCTTCCAATACATTCCCGTCCCAATCAGCGGGTGCATATTTGCGATAGGTGGACAAGTAGATGCCATTTACCTTTTCATACTTCAATTTCATCAGGCTCGGTTCGGTGACGCCAAATCCCGTTGCGTTGTAGAGAAACTGATCGATTCTATTCGTTTTTGGATTGACATATAAAAGGTACCGGTCCTTACTGGATTCCCCTATATCCGTTCCAAAGGTCATCTCCACTACCTTATACGCTATACCATCCACGGTTCTGGAAGGCAACATTTTATGGTTTGCGCCCGGATCGGATAATTTGAACATCATGGCGAACCAGTAGTAGTTCGTCTTTCTTAGGATGTGGCCGATAAATGCAGGTTGTTGCTCCGTTATCGCTTTTCCATCTATCTTGGAAACCGAGCTTTTACCGTTGAAGAACTGCGTATAGGTTTCACCCGGCAGTTGGGGCAGGGCGTACACCTGCCGTTTTGTATATGCTGCATAGGAAACTTCCCCATCAAAAATGTACCGCTCCTCGGAAACGTCGGATACGCTGTTGTCCTTGGCCGTAAAAGTATAATCAAAGGACACGTCCTTTAGCTTGTGAAGTGCCGCTTTGCCGCCATTGGCCGCTACCACCTCATCGATCAAGGCTTTTGCTTCTTGGGCCTCTACTGAGGTGATACATAGGACCAATACGAATAATAGGGTTTTAGAAATTACTTTTTTCATGATAAATGGTTTACTGTGATTTTAATTTGTTTGTGTTTAAAATTGAATCGATATTTTGATCAAATGGTTCAACCCTTATTCAACGCGGCAATGATATCGGAAGCTTCGACGCGATTTCTATAGTCGCCCCCTTCTGTTTTAGCGTAGGAAATTGTGCCGTTTTTTTCGATGATGAAGGTTGCGGGAATCGGAATTTCACTGGCTTCATCACAATTATAGCTTTCGTAATCATATCCCAGTTCGCACATGGTATGCAATGACCTTTCCGGATTTTTATGGATGGTGGTAAACTCCTTGGAAACCATATTCCCGTTATCGCTCAGAACGTTGAACTGTAATGCGTTTTTCTCCGTTATGTTCAAAGACGCGTCCGGGGTCTGTGGCGATATGGCCACCAAAGTGGCGCCCGCTTTTTCTATTTCGGGAAGCACGGCCTGATACTGGCTCAATATTAAATTGCAGTAAGGGCACCAAGTACCCCTATAAAAAGTAAGTACCACTCTTTTCGCCCTTAACACCGCGTACAGGTTAACACTTTCGTGCAGTGCGTTCAACAAGGTGAAATTTGGTGCCTTATCCCCTACCCCAAGCTTTAAAATGGAGGTATGCTCCTTACCAAGTTCCTCGGCATCCGAGTTAAAAACTTCGAGTGCACATGCCGAAAGCGAACGCGAAAGCTTTGCTTTTAATTTTTTTACCCCTTCCCTATAAGAAGGAATTCCTTTAGTAGTCATCCTCTATTGTATTTAATGGATTAGCGAACCAATGTTCCATCCGAAAAAACCCAGATTTTACATCTTGGAAACTTCGTTAAATGGTTTCAATTTGATTGTCGTCCGCTTGTTGCTAAGAGAAACCTGTGCCCAATGTGCACATTAAACCCGCTTTATGCATTAGAAAGTCTATTACAGCTTCCAGCTACTTCAAAATATGGTGCTGCGCTACATTTAAAAATGTCATATTTTATCGCAGCTAAAAGCTTCATTACGAAGTTCTAATGCATAATCCGGGTTAAAAGGTTCCTTTTTACCCTAGCTCCCAGTCGTTCATCGTCCCGGTTTAATTCCGTTGTTATTGGACATGACAAAGCTGCGTCATATGGGAAAAGCATAATATGACCTGTGGTAAGAAAAAAGCTTGATCTGCATCAAGCTATAAAATTGACGTACATCAATTTTTGTTTAAGAGCGCTTGCGAATTCTGCTTATGGATTCGGGAGAGATGCCCAAGTAAGAGGCGAGAACATACTGTGGTACCCTATTTGCTATTTGAGGGTATTTATTGACGTACTCCCAATACCGCTCTTCCGAGGTTTTACTGATATTGGTGATCACGCGTTGATTGGAATAGGATAGCGCCCTTTCGACATAGAGTCTGAAGTATTGGCACAAGGCATGTATTCTGGCGCAAAGTGCTTCAACATCGCCATACTTCATTTGTATGATGATAGAATCTTCCAGGGCTTCGGCATAATACTCCGCAGGGGTTCTATTGAGGTAACTGGGAAAGTCGGTAAAAAACCAATCTTCTACCCCGATACTTACGGTATGTTCTTTGCCCACATCATCCAAATAAAAGACCCGCACGGCACCTTCTACGATATAGTTTCGATATTCGGATACAAAGCCGGGCTGAATAATGAACTGCCGTTTTTTAACCCTGGTAGTTTTCAGTATCGCGGTAAACTCCGCTATTTCACTATCCGATAATTCGACAAATTTGGCAATATGGTCCAAAATTCCCTGGTATTTGTTCATCGATTCCAATTTTTTATGACCTTACGGACAACGTTCAATTCCCTCAAATTATGGGGTGCACACACGTTCGTATCACCGTATCGCTGTTTTTTTTCCAAACATCCCGGTATGGGCCAACGCTTTTCTATCGCGATAAAAATACACAAACCTTACGATCGGGCCAGAAGCTCGTGCCATAATCGGCTTTCTTGAACTACATTAAGTGAGCATAACCGAGGAATCAATATCTTTAAACGGTAAATACCGCTAATACCATTGCTACCTTAAAATCACACAAATAAAAAGCAATCATTTTTTACTTGGACGAAAAAAAAATCAAGCACAGCAGTAGCTACGGTTGTTTTTGTTTTGAAGTATAAACGGAAAAGGGCAATTTCTAATGCGTAATTTAAGATAGAAATGGCATATCTATAGCGGTACTAAACAAAAGCTGTGGAAGCATATAAAAGTATACTCGAAAATATCGCACGTTACGTTTCCCTATCACTAGCTGAAAAGGAAAAACTGGTCGCCATCATCCGGACGACCAAAATAAAAAAACGGCAATTTATAGATCAGCCCGGTTACGTTTGTAATTATAGAAACTATGTGGTACAGGGAGCCTTTCGTTCCTACTATATTGATGGTGATGGAAAGGAACACACCGTTCAGATCGCCATTGAAGATTGGTTCGTAAGCGATTTTTATAGCTACATTACCCAAACACCCGCAACGCTTTATGTAGAGGCCCTTGAAGATTCCACCATTTTTCAGATGACCTATCAAGACATTGAAGGATTATGCAAGGAAGTACACGCCCTTAGCGAATATTTTAGAACCTCTACCGAAAGGGCTTTTGCATTCTCTCGAAAACGGGCCCTTTCCAATTTGAGTTTGACCGCGGAAGAAAAGTATTTGGAGCTACTGCAACGTTATCCCAATATCGTTCGTCGGGTTCCGCAGAAAGTAATCGCTTCCTACTTGGGCATGACCCCCGAGTTTATGTCAAAAATCAGAAAGAAGCTCGCTACAACATCTTAATCCAGTTCAATACAATTTCCTAATGTAGTTCATTTTATAGGCCCGTGATGGGTCGCAACTTTGTAGCGTCGATATTGACAATAACCAAAGAAAAGTAAAATGGACATAACATCACAAAACCCTTCCTATCAAAAAAAGCTGGAAGAATTACGAAAAAACCTGGGCAAACTGTTGCCAGATGATGCATTGACCGTTTTTGATGCCGATGCAACAACATTACAGGAAAAACATCGCGCTATATTACAAGTAACGGTCGGCGACAAAGCATCGGATTTTTCGTTATCCAACGCATCGAACGAAACCATCGTCCTCTCCAAGCTGTTACAACGGCATAAGGTGGTATTGGTATTCTATAGAGGAACGTGGTGCCCTTATTGCAACCTGCAATTGGCGCATTATCAACAGGCCTTGGACCAATTTCACGTCTATGGTGCAAAACTGGTCGCCATATCGCCACAGACCCCGGACGAGTCCCTCAGTATCAAAGAAAAGAACGCCCTCGATTTTGAGGTGTTGAGCGATAACGGGAATATTGTTGCCAGAAACTATACCACCGTATTTAAAAATGGCGATGCCCCTATAACTACCATGACGGGACTAGGGCTCGATTTTGACGCGTACTATTCCGACGATTCCAGGGAACTGCCCGTCCCCGCGGTTTTTGTCATTGAACAAGACGGGACCATTGCCTTTGCCAAAACCGAAGGCGGCGACTACAGAAACCGGGTGGAGGTTTCCGAAATTATAGCAACACTTAAAAACAAATATCATGAAAAAAACAATTCATAATAGTGCAATTTGGCTACTTGCCCTGCTTATGGTCACTTTCGGGCTAAACAAATTTTTCGGCTTTATTCCGGTTACGCCACCGGTCGATGCCATTGCGCAAAATTTTATGGGCGCAATGTTCACTTCCTACCTGTATGTGGTGGTAGCCATAGCCGAAATTGTGGGAGGCATACTATTGGTACTGCCCAAAACCAAATTTATGGGATGGTTGTTGTTGCTACCCGTAATTTTCAATATCGTGGCTTTCCATATGGCCCATGATTTTATTGGTAATGGAATATGGCTGGTGCCCACAATACTTTATGGGGCCATCACCTACCTACAATTCAATAACATTAAAAAATCATTGATCCATGGATTTGTTTAAAATGAGTACTTCCATCTTTCTGCTTTTTCTAGTGCCTTACAGCGCTAATGCACAAAAAACGGTAACGGTAAAAGTGACGAACAGTATTGTATTGACCGAGGACGAAGACGAGGTTTGGACCGCAGTTTCCAATTTGGAAAACCTTGACAGACTGGTACCGGAAATTATCGATAAAACCGCTGCCGTAGGAAATGGCAAAGGGGCCATTGTAACCTTGACCTTGAAAGCGGACGGGAACCAAGTAATCGAAGAAATTACAAAACTGAACAATACCAAACGCATCATAAGCTATAAAATGGTACGAACCCCCATGCCGATGACGCATTACAAAGCTACTATTGCCATTTTAAGGGGCGACCGCAATACATTTACACTCCGTTTCACGGCAATTTTAAAGACCGATTCAAAAAATAGGGAAAGGATGCGAACGACCATCGACGGTTTTCAAAAAACACTATTGACGAACATTAAAAATAAATCTTATGAAAAGTAACATTTGGTTGATCACCGGTATTTCGAGCGGCCTCGGAAAGGCTTTGGCGGAGACGGTAATGGATAAGGGCGATTTTATTATCGGAACCTTTCGAAAACAAAAACAGGTGGATGCGTTCAATGCAAAACACGGCGTAACGGGACACGCCTTGTTATTGGATATCACCAATGAAGAGCAGGTAGAACGGGCCGTTCAGCAAATCGTTTCGCAATATGGCCGTATCGATGTATTGGTCAACAATGCGGGAATGGGTTTTGTAGGCGCCATTGAAGAGAGTACCATGGAAGAAGTGCGGCAGGTGTTCGAGGCCAACGTTTTTGGAACCTTAAAACTCACCCAGACCGTATTACCGCATATGCGCAAAGCGCAAGATGGGCATATCGTACAGATATCGTCCCACGGAGGGATCAAGGCCTTTGCCGGCTTCGGAATTTACAACGCCAGTAAATTTGCGTTGGAAGGCTTTAGTGAAGCCCTTGCTCAAGAAGTAGGTCCTTTGGGAATTAAGGTTTCCCTAGTGGAACCGGGGCCGTTTCGGACAAAATTTGCAGGTGATGGATTGGGCCTTGCCAAAATGGAAATAGCGGCCTATGCAGCAACGGCAGGGGCCTTTAGGGGCATGCTGAAAAGCGTTGATGGCAAACAAGAGGGAGATCCGGTAAAGGCGGCGGAAGCCATTATCGATTTGGTGAGGTCCGAAAACCCTTCGTTTCGCCTGCCATTGGGTAAAGTAGCTTTAATGACGATAGGAATGAAATTGGATAGTGTTCGTGCGGACCTAGAGGCCAATAAGCACATTGCCGAAAATGCAGTTTACCCCGATTGACTTTACCAGCAATACCATTTTAACTTTGAAATGGTATGACCCCCTTTAAACGGGTTTTGTAGATGCGTGGGCCATGGTTGTAAGTGAAAACCGCCGGCCCACGCATTTTTTAATACGCTTCTCCGGCTCATTATACCATTTCTGGTGTTATTTCAACCCCAGTTTTTTCATCCGATACTCCAAAGTGGTGGGTTTCATGTCCAATAGTTTGGCGGCCCCCTTATTGCCTCGAATACGCCAATTCGTTTTTTTCAATGCTTTTAAAAGGGTTTCGATCTCTTGGTCTCGCTGTATTTGTTTTATTGTCTTGATATCGATTACCGCTTCTTCGTTTTTGGCTTCGAGGGCTTTACCCTTCCGTTTGGGCCCCACTAATTTTCTGGACCATGACAATGCTTTGTCCTGATTTAAGATACAGGCCTGCTCTATTAAGTTTTCCAACTCACGGATATTTCCGGGCCAGGAGTACGCCAACAACTCCTGCATGGCCTGTTCCTTAATGCCTTTAAAACCCGTATTTAGTTTTTTACAGTATTTCTGGGCAAAAAAAGTAGCCAACAATGGAATATCTTCCTTACGCTGCCTAAGGGCCGGCATCAGTATGGGAAAAACGTTGAGACGGTAAAAGAGGTCTTCTCTAAAGTTTCCGCTATCGGACTCCGATTTTAAATTTCTATTGGTAGCGGCAATGATGCGCACGTTCACCTTTATCACCTCCTTGCCCCCCAAACGTTCTATTTCCTTTTCTTGAATGGCACGTAACAATTTGGCCTGAAGCTCCAAGGGCATTTCTCCTATTTCATCTAAAAAAAGAGAACTGTTGTTGGCCAATTCAAACTTCCCGATACGGCGCTCAAATGCCCCCGTAAAACTGCCCTTTTCATGCCCGAACAATTCCGAAGCTATCAATTCTTTGGGCAGGGTGGCGCAGTTGACCTTTACTATTGGTTTCTTTTTACGGTCCGACCGGTTGTGCAATGCCCTGGCAATAAGCTCTTTCCCCGTACCTGTTTCCCCCTCTATCAGTACGGTCGCATCGGTGTTGGCTACCATTTCTACGCTTTTAAACACTTCTTTTAGAAGCGGGCTATTCCCAATAATTTCTTCAAAATTATGCTCGATCTTTACTTCTTCGATAAGATAATCCCGTTCTTGTTTCAGTTCCTGGTTCAACCTTACAATTTGCTCATTGGCCAGGACATTCTTTACCGCAAGCGCCACTTGTTGGGAAATGGCCTTAAAAAAGTCAAAATCGTTTTCGGAATAAAAATCATCTTGGGTAGCGTTGAAACAGAGCATCCCAAACGTTTTATTGCCGCTGCGCAGACCGACGCCTATGGTCTGACGTAGTCCAGTGTCATACATCAGATTCAATTGGGGGTGCGGATAGTTGGCACCATCCTTTTTTAGATTAAAAAGGCGCGGATCGTCATCCTCCGATAAAAAAGCTATGGCACTGCCCTGATGTTTAAATTTGCCTAATAATTCCGAATTGATGATAGCCATCTGTGTAGCATCGTGCTCCCCGAGAATATCGATATCATCCAAAATCTCATGATGTAAATCGTTTTCATTATCTATCAAAAAAAGTCCGGCCGTATCAAAAGGAAAAATCGGTTTTATCGTTTCAAAAATGACCTTCAACAATTCTTTACGGTCTTGAATACTTGAGGCCGCGGTACTGATTTTCAAGAGATCACCAATACGTTTTTGACGAATGAGCAATTCTTCATTATCCAAAACGTTTTTTAGTGCCAGCGATACCTGCTCCGAAATAGCCTTAAAAAAGTCAAAGTCCTTCTCGGTATAAAAACCTTCTTTTTTAGAATTAAAACAGAGCATCCCGAAAGTTTGGTTGCCGTTGCGTAAACTGATCCCGATCAACTGGCGTAGCCCTGAATCGTACATGAGTCCAAATTGGGGGTGGGGATATTTGACTCCATCCTTTTTAATATTAAAAAGGTGCGGTTCGCTACCTTGGGATAAAAAATGAACCGCGCTGCCCTGATGTTTAAATTTGCCCAAAAGTCCGTCGTTGATAAGGGTTTTCTGCAAATTATCGTGCTTTCCCAAAATATCGATGGCATCAAGAATTTCGTAATGCTGGTCATTTTCTTGGTCGATTACAAAAAGTCCTGCGCCGTCAAAAGGAAACGTAGGTTTAATGATATCAAAAATCACTTTTAACAATGAGCTTCGATTTTGGATGTTTGAGGCCGCGGTACTAATTTTCAATAGTTCTTCAATACGTTTGCCCTGTTCCCGAAGTTCTTTGTCGGACTTCATATTGGCAACGGCAAGTGCAAGTTGGTTACCTATGGCCTCGAACAATGCAAAGTCATTTTCGGTATAAGATCCTTCCTTCTTACTATTAAAACAGAAAAAACCGATTTTTTCGTTGTTGGCGATAAGGGGGCCAACGATCATTTCTTTTAAACCGTGTGCTTTCATCAGTTTCCACTGGGGATTCCTATAGATCTTAGATTGGATAGCGACACTGTATATTCTTGTATTTTTTGCATATATCAAACTGTCCGGATGGTTTCCTGAATAAACGAAGGGACCTAAAAGGTTGTTTTCGGCCAAACGTTTCTGGACTTCATTTCCTGACAGAACACCTTCTTCCAGAATATCATAAAACACATCCTGTTCGGGCTCCAAAACAAAGAGACCTGCATTATCAAAAGGAAAAATAGGTTTGATGATATCATATATCGTTTTCAACAAGCCTACGGCCGTGGTATTGTCGAGCAATGCGGTACTTATCGCGAGCAGCTCACTTGCGTGCGCTGTCCCTATTGTTTTACGTCCCTTATCCATAACCATACGCTTAAGTAAGCTGCAAAATAATAAAACAACATTATAAAAAATCCAAAAAATTGGATTTTTTATAACTAATTAAAATGGACCGCGCTTACCATCAATGATTCAATTGCCCATTTAAAAAACTGACTGTCATTGACTTAAAAAGTAATTTCCATGCTTCCATTGTATTGGCACGGTTATAGGAAAGACAGCGTAAAAGGAGATTGATGAACACTGGCGACAACACGGACGTAATACAACAATTTTTGCACTTGAAGTATGATGGAAAAATCGACGAAGCTTCCAAAGACCTAGCACACCATAGCTTCACCCGGAGTGCAGCTACATGGAACGACCGGGAACCGAACAAGACAATTCCTTGGGCCAGGATGGCACATGTGGATAAAAGAAATCACCGTGCCGGGGCTTATAGCCGCTCTAGGGAACAAAAAACACCTAATACAACATCAGCCCCGTCACGTCCTTTTTTCGGAACCCTTTAAACACCTAAAGTATACCACGCTTAGTTATGAAAATCATTAAAATCCATTATATGAAATTGAAGACGCACAGAAAAGTTAAAGTTCTATCATGCTTTTTAGTACTATGCCTTGTTATTAGCTGTAGCAAAAAACAAGCACCGGCAACCTCCTTGTTACCTGTAAAGGTCTCCCCTGTGCTTCAAAAGAAAATAATACAATGGGACGAATACACCGGTCGCTTCGAAGCTACACAACGGGTAGAGGTCAGGGCAAGGGTAAGCGGCTACGTCCAAAAAGTGCATTTTAAGGATGGTCAAATGGTCAAGGAAGGGGATATTCTGTATACTATTGACAAACGGCCCTTTACCATTGCCCTCAAAGAGGCAAAAGCTGCATACGACCAGTCTCTGGCCGAATACAAACAGGCCGAAGAAAATTTTAAAAGGGTAAAAAGTCTCCGGGAATCCGGAGCGGTATCCATAGAAGAGTTCGACCGCAGGAAGCAGGCGATGATCGGGGGTCAGGCCCGTTCGGAGGTGGCACGCGCGGCTATTGACCGGGCGAGCCTGAATCTGGGGTTTACCACGGTAAAAGCGCCGCTTTCCGGAAGAATAAGCCGTGATATGGTGAACGCGGGAAATCTTATCGACGGTGGGTCCTCCAACGGTTCCCTGCTTACGACCATTGTATCCATCGACCCGATTTACTTCTATTTTGAAGGCAGTGAGGCCGACTTTCTTAAGTATGCCAAACTCAATAGGGAAGGAAAACGCGGGGGATCGAGGCAAACACCCAATCCTGTGGAAGTACGGCTACTCAACGAAGAGGACTTTGTCCATAAGGGCAACATGAACTTTGTAAACAACGAAATCAGCAGCAATACCGGAACGATCCAAGCACGGGCCGTTTTTGATAACCCCGACCATGTGCTGGAGCCAGGGATGTTCGGCAGGGCGCGATTATTGGGAAGCGGCGAATTTAATGCCATACTGGTACCGGACAAGCTCATTGCCACCAACCAGACGGTCAAATTTCTATATACCATGGGCACCGATTCCGTTATAAGAACCACTCCCGTCAGCCTGGGCACGCTTTATAAAAAGAAGTATCGGGTAATCACCGAAGGATTAAAAGGGGACGAAATTCTGGTATTGGACAATCTTCAGAAACTACAGGCTGAGATGAAAGTTTCCCCGGTTACGGAAGCATTACATTTTACCGAAACCGAAAACTAGCACTATGAAGTTTAGCCATCTATTTATAGACAGACCGATACTTGCCGCCGTCCTCTCCATCATTATCATTTTGGTCGGGGGTCTTGCCTATTTTCAATTGCCCATATCACAATTCCCGGACGTTGCACCGCCTACCGTAAACGTGCGGGCGGCCTATCCCGGAGCAAGTGCGGAAACGGTTGCGAACAGTATTGCCACGCCCATTGAACAGGAAGTGAACGGAGTAGAGGGAATGATCTATATGACCTCCCAATCTACCAGTGACGGTGTCATGAGTTTGGACGTCACCTTCGAATTGGGAACGAACCTAGATCAGGCGCAGGTTTTGGTACAAAACAGGGTTTCACAGGCAGAATCCCGATTGCCTACCCAAGCAAGGCAGTTGGGCATTACCACGCAAAAAAGATCTCCCGACCTCTTATTGGTGGTCAACCTATATTCTCCCGACGAAACCTTTGATCAGACCTTTATCGGTAACTATGCGGTGTTGCAACTCCGGGACGAACTGGCACGGTTGAACGGTGTCGGGGACATATAACTGTTCGGTGCAAGCGCCTACTCCATGCGCATATGGTTGGATCCCGACAAAATTGCCTCCTTGGAAATTACCGCTGGCGAAGTATTGGAACGCTTGCGCGGACAAAATGCACAAATTGCGAGCGGCACCTTGAACCAATCCCCAATCGGGGAACAAAACTCCTTTGAACTAAGCATACAGACACAGGGGCGGTTACAATCCAGTGAAGAATTTGAAAACATTATTATAAAGTCGGGCGATGACGGCAGTATCGTACAGTTACGGGATATCGGCCGTGTTGAAATAGGATCCGAGAGTTATGTGACCCGTGGTATTCTAAATGGGGACAAGGCCGTTGCCATTCCCATATCCCAACGTCCGGGATCTAATGCCGTTGAAACGGCGGAGAGTATTGTCACTACCATGGAGCGGCTCTCCAAGGATTTTCCTAAAGGCCTCGAATACACCATTTCCTATAATCCCACGGAATTCGTGGAAGAATCCATTTCGGCCGTGGTGGACACTATCTTTGAAGCCATTGTACTGGTAATCTTCGTCATTCTGCTCTTTTTACAATCGTGGAGGGCGGCGATCATTCCCATTGTGGCCATACCCGTATCCTTGGTCGGGACCTTCGGCATCATGCAAGCGGCAGGGTTTTCCTTGAACAACCTTTCGCTGTTCGGTCTGGTACTGGCCATCGGTATCGTTGTGGATGACGCCATTGTAGTAGTAGAAAATATGGAACGGAGGTTGGCCGAAGGCATGACCTCTAGGGAAGCGGCCCGAAAAACGATGGACGAAGTGGGCGGAGCGCTCATAGCCATAGGACTGGTATTGGTGGCCGTTTTTCTTCCAACGACCTTTTTAGGGGGCATTTCCGGACAGTTTTACAAGCAGTTCGGTCTGACCATAGCGGTGGCGACAATGATCTCGGTTTTTGTTTCCCTTACCCTAAGCCCGGCCCTTGCCACCTTATTGCTAAGGCCTCATGCCCCTTCTAAAGGTACCTCCCGCTCTTTTTTGGGAAAACTTACCCATAAATTCACCAGTAGTTTCAACAAGGGAATGGACCGAATGTCCGACCGATACGGCTCAAATGTGTCCGGTCTTGTCCGCAAAGGGGGCATGGTTTTTATCATTTATATCGGCCTGTTGGTTGTAACAGGTTTGGAATTTGGTCGCGTACCTACCGGCTTTATCCCCGCTCAAGACCAGGGCTATTTTATTACCGTAATACAATTGCCCCCGGGAGCTTCCTTGTCCAGAACGGAGGCAGTGGTGAACGATGCCATCAAAACCATCAAAAGTATCGATGGTATGAAAGATGCCATCGCCTTTGCCGGTTTTGACGGTGCTACGAGTACCATTTCTTCGAATGCCGCAGCGATTTTTACCACGCTGGAAGACTTTGACGTACGTAACGAAAAAGGATATGTTTATGAAGACCTGCTCAATGAAGTACGCCAGAAGACCGGAGCGAACGGCGATGCCAATATCATTACCATTGTTCCGCCGCCCGTACGCGGTATCGGCAACGGCGGCGGATTTAAAATGATGATCCAGGATAGAAAGAACAATGGTCTGGAAGCGCTATCCAAGGCCACCCAGGAATTGGCCATGGCCGCCAATCAAGATCCCGCCCTCGCCAACGTCTTTTCCGTTTTCAACACCGCTACCCCGCAATTGTTCTTGGATATTGATCGCGTAAAGGCCGAGAAATTGGGCGTTCCCATAACCGAGGTCTTCCGTGCGCTGGAAATCTATCTGGGTTCCGCCTATGTAAACGATTTCAACTATCTGGGACGGACCTATCGCGTGACCGCCCAAGCGGACGCCCCGTACCGTTTGACACCCGACGATATCGGACGTATAAAGGTGCGCAATACAAAAGGTGAAATGATGCCCTTGGGAAGCGTGGTCCGGTTTAAGGATATTGCCGGCCCTGCACGCGTACAACGCTACAATTTGTACGCCGCTACCGGACTCAATGGTGAAGGCGCCCCGGGAGTTAGCTCCGGTGACGCCCTAGCGGCGATGGAGCGTTTGGCCGAAGAACATTTACCGGACGGTTTCAGCTATGAATGGACGGAGATCGCTTATCAACAAAAAAAGGCCGGCGGCACCGCAGGAGTGGCGTTCGGGCTGGCCGTATTGTTTATTTTTCTATTGCTCGCGGGACAATTTGAAAGCTGGTTGATCCCATTCTCAATCATTTTGATCGTACCCATGGGGCTTTTGTCCGCATTGTTGGGCCTGGACGCATTGGGCATGGATAACAATATTCTTACGCAGATCGGTATGGTAGTGCTCATCGGTCTGGCCAGTAAGAACGCCATCCTCATCGTCGAATTTGCCAAACAGCTGGAAGAAGAGGGCATGGCCCTTAAAAAAGCGGCCATAGCGGCCGCAAAACTACGATTACGCCCCATACTGATGACGTCTTTTGCCTTCATCTTAGGGGTTGTCCCCTTGGTCATAGCATCGGGCGCGGGAAGTGAAATGCGCAATGCCTTGGGCACGGCGGTGTTCATTGGAATGCTTGGGGTCACCTTCTTTGGACTCTTTCTCACTCACCTGTTCTATGTGCTCTGTAGAAAGCTAGGGCTTATCGGTAAAACAGAAAAATTGGCGCCAACCCTTAACCCGGAGAAACATGCATAACACAAGAACGAACCATAGTGTAAAGGGCATGTTTTTGACCGGCATCGTGTTGATGATCTATTCGTGCGGCATAACCAAACGAAGTTTTCAGGTTTCTTCGGATACCCTTGAGGAACTCCCTATGAATTATCTGGTCGAAAAGGACAGCTCGGAGCGCTTTGTTGCATCGGAACCGATCATTGCTTGGTGGGAAGCTTTTGAAGATCCTGTTTTGGACACTTTGATAGGCAATGCCCGTCTTGAAAACTTGGACATTAATGCCGCGATAGCCAATTTCCAGGCATCCAGGGCATTGGTAAAACGTACGAAGTTCGATCGGTTTCCCACCGTCGATGCCAATGGTTCCTTTTCAAGACAACGTTTGGGACAGAATATTTTTGCTTCGGGCGTTAATCCGACCTTCAGTCAATATGACGGTAGTTTTGATGCCTTTTGGGAAATCGATCTTTTTGGAAGGGTCAAAAACCGCATCAAAGGGGCCAAAGGCGCCGAGCAGGCTACCTTGGCCGAAATGCAGCACATCTACCTTTCCATATTTGCGGAGGTGGCCCGTAATTATATGGAGCTTCGCGGTGTTCAGAACCAGTTGACCATAGCCATGGAAAACCTCCATAGCCAACAGGAAACCTTTGAACTGACCGAACGTTTGGCCAATGCCGGTACCAGCAATAGCTTGGATGTGTCCCGTGCCAAGGCACAATTGGAGACCACCCGTGCTACCATACCCCCCTTACGGGCGACCATAACGGCCATTATCAATCGGTTGAGCGTGCTGACCGGGAAAATTCCCGGCACCTTGGAAACCGATCTGCTCCAACAACGACCACTGCCATCACTGCCCGTTTCGGTATTGGTAGGCAATTCGGTCGACCTTATCCATAGACGGCCCGACATTATGCGGGCAGAAAGTGAACTGGCGCAGCAAATAGCACGTTACAATATCAGCGTGGCGGAACTCTACCCAAAAATCACTTTCGGGGGCACCGTAGGCTTTTCGGCAATCGATTTCAACAGTTTTGGAGACAATGAGTCCTTCACTTGGGGGCTCGCCCCATCCATAAACTGGGCGGCGTTCAATTTGGGGCGGGTCAAAAAAAACATAGACCAACAAGATGGGCTTACCCTGGCCCTAGTGAATTCCTATGAAAAAACCGTGTTGCGGGCTTTGGAGGAAATAAACACCGCAATGAGCAACTATACGTTGGAATTGGAAAGACTGTCCATGTTAAAAGAAGCGGCCAAGGCCAGCGCCGAAGCGGCCAAGTTTGCGGGACAGCGTTACGAAGCCGGATTGGACGATTTTTTGGACTATCTGAACGCGGAACAAACCTTGCTTATCGCCCAAAATCAATTGGCCATAAGCGAAACACGCTCCGCCACTAACCTCATCGCAATTTACAAAGCATTGGGCGGCGGATGGGAAATCATTTCCGAGGAAGAAATAAACACCAAGTATGCTAAAATGAAGGAGAACGATAGTTCAAAAAACAAAAAATGATAACGAACAATGCCGCTAGCCGAGTAGTAAAAATTGTTGGCCAAGACATGGTACACCCAAAAATCACAGAAAAAAGGACATTGACCATCGTTGAAAATTGCATCAATGCCATAAAACTTCAAAACATGCGTATCTTGGCTTCGTATCTTGGGAAAGATATACTCTTTATGGTCCATAAAGCCGACCGGAACAAGCTGCTATATGTGGGTATAGAAAAATTCTTTGCCGGTATCGGACAACTCTGCGGTATCTTGCAAAACGATAGTGCGAACATCGTTTGGGTCATAGAAGACCATAAAGTAGCACAGCTGGTCATCGCTCCATTAAAAGAAGCCCGCAACGCTATCGCACAGGCAATCGTGTATACCACGGAAAAGGATAAAATTAAAAAAGTAACACTCTTTTATGGCAATACCATACCGAATACGTATCGCACCATAACCCAAAACTTGAGCATTTATGAAAAATGAAGTTGTATTTATTTTAGGGGGAGGCAGCGGAATGGGATTGGCTACCGCAGCGGTTTTGATCCAAAATGGCTATCAGGTAGTGATCTCCGGTAGAACGGAGACAACCTTGGTCAGGGTGTCAAAACGTTTGGGTCCAAATTGCACTTATGCCCTTGTTGACGCTTCGGATGCAGAACGGCTAAAAAGAACGCTCCTAGGTATCGGTAAAATAGACCATATCATTGTTACGATTTCGGTTAGGGCTAACGCGGGAGGAATACATAACACTTCCGAAGCGAATGCCAAAAAAGCGTTCCAACGGTTTTGGATAAGCTATAATGTGCTTCACCTTTCTTCAGAAGTATTGCAGAGAAACGGTTCCGTAACCTTAATATCGGGAAGTAGTGCAAAAACACCTTTAAAAGGATATGGGGTTTGGGGAAGTTTACATGGCAGCTTGAACGCCCTGGTAAAGCAAGCGGCCATCGATCTTGCGCCGATAAGGATAAATGCAATTTCCCCTGGCGGGATAGGCATGAATCCCGATAGACAACTGACCGAACATAACGGTACGACCGAAAATGTAGCCCAAATGATCTATGCGGTAGTTGGCAATGCCGCCGTTACGGCAACGGTCATCGATGTGGACGGAGGCGAACGTATGGGGACTTGGAACGGATAGAAAAAAGAAGGCCATTGTAAAACCTAAAATTTGATTGTATGATCTCGGTAAAAAACAAAAAAGCGATCATCGTAGGGGCCTCCTCCGGTATCGGTCGTTCCCTTGCACACCTTTTTTCCGAAAAAGGAGCGATCGTGTATCTCCTGAGCAGAACCGAATCCAAACTAAAGGAAGTCCAAAACGAACTACCTGGAGAATCCCATATTTTTGCTATGGACATGCTTAACGGTGATGCGGTCAACGCCGTATTCGACCAAATCGGTGCTTTTGATTTTTTAAGTTTTTCAGCGGTTTCGGATGAGACAAAGTTAATGTCCCCCATAAAAAGTATGCCTACCGAAAAGGCGACACGGGGGTTACAAAAGTTTTGGGGAACGTTTAATGTGGCCAGAGCGGCCGCCAACCATATCTCCCAAGGAGGCGCCATGGTATTTACCTCGAGCATGTCCATTTACAGCCCCTCAAAAAGCGGAGCTTCCGTTATGAATGCCGCAAGTGCCGCAGTCGACATATTTGCCAAATCCTTGGCCTTGGAAATTGCCCCTACCCGGGTAAATACCATAGCGCCCGGGGTTGTGGGAACCGGTGTTTGGACCAAAGCCGAAAAAGACCGTTATACCGATTGGGCCAAAGAAACCTTGCCCGTAAAACACCTTGGCACGCCCAAAGAACTGGCCCATGCGTTTTATATGACTTTGACCAACCCTTACATGACCGGCAGTACGGTACTCGTCGACGGCGGATTACATTCATTATAAAGTATCATAAAGGATGACCGATGGCTTGTAAGCCAATGCCTGACGGATGGGAAATTTTGATCGATTTCTTTCTTGATATCGAACGAATCGCATTAGCCCCTGTTTCTTCTCGACTATGGGTTAAAGGGTTCCGAAGAATAGAAAAGAGGAAACGAACCAAGTTTAGAGAACACAAAAGCAGCTTTATATGAATTTGTTAGAAAACAAAAAATGAAAAGCAATACACTTAAGATCACGGATATATGGGCAAAAACATTTCAAATCTGTTGGGTTACCAATGACTTGGAAAAAGCAATGGAAAAGCTAAAATATAAATTCGATATTCCTAAATTTTTGGTCATGAGGGATGTTCCCTTCGAAAATCAACGCTACAAGGGTCAGCACGATTCGAATGCAAAGGTAAACGCCGCCTGGGCCAATGGCGGCAACATCAATTTAGAGCTGGTCCATCCCTTGGAAGGGTTTCCCTTGGAGCTATATGGGGCCGCATTGAAGAAGAATTCCTTTGACCTTCAATTTCATCATATGGGTACAAGGTTCGATAACGACCTACAGGGCTATACGGATGCCGTTGATCTGCTTGAAGCAAAAGGTTTTGAAAGTACCTTTTCCGCTGGTATTACCGGTATCTCAAAATTCTGCTATTTTGACATGCGAGAACTCCTTGGGCACTATTTGGAGTTGATCTATTTCAACCAAGAGGGCGTCCAATTTATGGACACCCTGGTTACCGGCGAATTCGATGGGGAATAATACCATTTTAACTTTGAAATCGCGCATATAGAAATTGAATTATTTTTTAGTTGTTCGAGGCAAAAAATCTAAGCATAGCCTTAGCTACGGTTATATTTTTTAACGAAGAACAGCTGAAAAAGAAACGATTTATTAGTGCTATTTCAAAGTTAAAATGGTATTAAACCTACAGTATTTTCCTCGGCATGTTAAAACACGGGGGAAGTACCCCTCCGAAAAAAGGGATATCCCCTGTGCACTATTTTTTGTTTTTGTAATTTTAAAAAGGTGAAACACTTTTCTACACTACGGGAATATTGCGAAGGCATTCAGATATCCGCCCCCAAATGGGACGGTTTTGACATCCGAAGCTTTGAGGACAATATGAAAACCGTACGGCAACAGATGCCCCCCTTCAAACACGAATTCTATGCCGTAGCGATCAAGTTGGATGGCGGCGGTTTTGCCAAAACCGGCAACTACTCTACCGAAAATTTAAACGTTACAATTTTCTTCAATTCGCCCTATCAGATTCTGCAGTGGGACATCCCCCCCGATTGGAAGGGTTTTTATATTATTTTTTCCGAGGATTTTTATCGAAATACCCTTTCACAAAAACGCATCACAGAGCAGTATCCCTTTCTATTGGCCTATAGAACAGCGCCGATATCCCTTACTGAAAAGGAAGCGGAACCCATTACCAAAATGTTCATGGATATGTTCGAAGAACACGCTATGGACCTCCCTACCGGTAAAACGATCATCAGGCACTATATCCACATTATGCTACATAAGGTGGCGCGCAACTACACCTCCGCAGCGGTCGATGGTACTTCCTACAATGAACGTTCACAAGATCTACATCTAGTCAGTCGGTTTAAATCCCTTTTGGAAATCGGCTTTCATCCCGATCAGGCATATGACGAATTGCGACCGCATCAAGTACAGTACTACGCGGACAAACTGTCCTTACACCCCAACCATTTTAATGCGGTCATAAAACGGATTACGGATATTTCGGCATCGGAACATATCTACCGTCATATTCTTTCCTTGGCAAAATCCAAACTTCTGAACACCGACAAATCGGTTAAAGAAATTGCTTTTGAGCTATACTACAACTACCCGAACCATTTTGCCATTTTTTTTAAAAAACAAATGGGAATGACACCCTCGCAATACCGAAAATCAGTTTAAAAAGCGGGCGCAACCTCCTTTACTACCAATCAAACTTTGAATTCCGTACTTCTCGCTATAGATCGCTTAGCACAACGGTCTTTCCCTTGCCATAGCTTTGTACCAACAAATAAAAACAACGGTGATGAAAACAATCATAATAGGAATATTAGCCTTCGGACTTTTTGCCTTTAAAAATGAGAAAAGCAATTCAACAACAAAAAAAAGAACAGCTATGGAAATTTTGAAAACACCAAAAACGGCTGCGGAACAAGCAACGGTAATCAAGGTTTTGGAAACGTTGTTCGCAGAAACGGATAACAGAAATTGGGATGTAGTAACAGGGCTTATGTCCGATTCGGTATATATCGATTACAGTGGTTTGGGAGGAGCACCCGGATTTAGTACGCCCCAAGCTATCGTAAACGGCTGGCAAAAGCTGCTTCCAGGCTTTGATCGAACGGTACATCACCTGCACAATTTTACCGTTGCCGTTGCCGGAAACCGCGCTACCGGCAATTTTGAAGGTATCGCTACACATTATCTGGCCAATGAGGAATGGACCGTATTTGCGGGATATGATACCGAATTCATAAAAAAAGAAGGACAATGGAAATTGGCCCGTATCGACCTTAGCCTTTATGGACAATATGGAAACCTAGGGTTGCCGCAGAAGGCTATGGAAGCGGTTGCGAACGGAACGATTTCCGATTTTACCGAAGTAGATGCGTCCAAAACAAAGCCCTTGGAAGCTTTTTTCATGGCCCTTGAAAAAGGGAATTTAGAAAACGTGCTCGCAACAATGGCGCCCAACGCCGTTCAAAAAATGCCCTTGTCCCCTGAAAATTTCCCAAAAACCTTGAACGGGATAGCGGAACTCAAAAAACAATACACAAGTGTTATGGCCTACACCCAAAAGTATGAACGGGAATATTTTGCAACACAAAATCCGAATGTGGTTTTGGTAAAATACAAGGGTACGATCACCACCACCGAAGGAAAACCTTACAATAACGCTTATGTAGGCATATTCACGCTTGACAACAAGGGTAAAATAGTCACGTTTATCGAATACTTCAATCCCAAGATTTTACTTGCTAGTTGGCCGGGACTGCAACCGGCAACATACTCCATGCATGAGGCCGGTGCCAGAACCGATTCGGGTGTTACTATGGAAACGGTACAGTTTTTTAGTAACGGAATGCAATTGAAAGGACACTTGTTTTTACCGCCCAACTTCAACGCCGATGAAAAGTACCCCACAGCCTTGGTAACCGGAAGTTGGACGAGCGTAAAGGAGCAAATGCCAGATGAATATGCCAGTATTATGGCCTTGGAAGGCTTTATCACCTTGACCTTCGATTTTACCGGCTTTGGAGAAAGTGAGGGCCAGCCACGATTTGTAGAGGATTACCGCTTGAAAATTGCCGATATAAAGGCAGCGGTCGATTATCTGGAGGGGCATTCCAACGTAGACATGGAAAATCTCACCGGTTTGGGGGTATGTGCCAGTTCGGGTTACATGGCCCACGCCACTGCCAAGGATAGGAGAATCACCAAACTGGTACTGGTAGCGCCCTGGCTGCACGATGCCGATATTGCCAAGCATATTTATGATATGCGCCCCGGTGGAACCGAAGGTTTGCTCGCTTCCGCCAAGGCCGCGAAAGAAAAATATGCCACCACGGGCATAATGGACTATGTGCTTGCAGCGAGTGAGTTGGACCCCTTAAGCGCCATGTACGTTCCGGAAAACGCCTTTGACTATTACCTGAACCCCGCAAAGGCGGCCGGCCCCAAATATGATAATTTATTTGCCGTGAGCAGTTGGGAACCTTGGTTGACGTTCGATGGTATCAGTGCCGGTAAAGAAATTACACAACCGGTATTTATCGTTCATAGTGAAAGTGGCGCCCTGCCTCAAGGGACCAAAGCCTTCTACGGCCATTTAAAAGGCAAAAAAGACATCAAATGGCACAATGAATTCAACCAACAACAGCTATACTTCGATAAAAATGCCGTGAATACGGTCATGAGCGAAGTAGTAACCTATTTGAAATAAGAACAACTTTTTAAAACTACATATTATGAAATACAGATTATTGGGAAACACAGGATTAAAAGTATCGGAAGTTGCCTTGGGAACGATGACCTTTGGAACAGAAGCGGGATGGGGTGCCGATAAGGAGACAAGCAAAAAAATGTTCGACGCCTACACCAAAGCCGGTGGAAACTTTATCGACACGGCAAATGAGATATATACCGGCGGAACCAGTGAAAAATTTGTGGGAGCGTTTATTAAAAGTGAACGGGACTCCCTCGTTTTGGGAACCAAGTACACCGATGCAATGCCGGGAAACGACCCAAATTTAGCCGGTAACAGCCGTAAGAGCATGATGCGGTCCCTTCACAGAAGCTTAAAGCGTTTGGACACCGATTACATCGATATCTTTTGGTTGCATTCTTGGGATTTTTTATCGCCCGTGGAAGAGGTCATGCGCTCCCTTGACGATATGATAAAACAAGGAAAAATATTGTATTTGGGAATCTCCGATGCCCCTGCATGGGTCATCTCCAAAGCGAATATGTATGCCCGTCAAAATGGATTAACAGCGTTTGATGCCTCACAGATCGAATACAGCTTGATCCAAAGAACAGGAGAGCGGGAATTGTTGCCTATGGCAAAAGCGGAAGGGATGACCACCTTGGGATGGTCACCATTATCGTCCGGTATCCTTACTGGAAAGTATAACGACACATCCAGTAAAGAAAAGGGCAATAGAAGATTGGACAAGTCGGAGTTCGCAGCCTTATCGGAACGGAATTTGGGCATCGCAGCAAAGGTGATGGAAGTTGCTAAAAAAAACAATGTAAGCCCCTCTACCGTTGCCATTAGTTTTGTAAAACAACAGGGCATCATTCCAATACTTGGAGGTACTAAGCTTAGCCATATCGAATCGAATTTAAAAGGTATCGATTTTGAAATTCCGGAGGAAGATATGGCGCTATTGAAAACAGAGAGTACCATCGAAATGGGCTTTCCACACGATTTTCTCAAGGCAACACAAGCGGTCACCTATGGTGGTCAGCTTGAAAATATTGTTCACGATCGCCCCAATGTGTATTAACCGATATACCCTCTAAAACACAGAACATGACCGGTGCCCGAAAAGGCATCGGTTATGTTATTTGGCATAGGCCTGTACATCGATCGTATTCCTATGGTAATCATATCATTGGGGCAAAACCCTTTTTCTTCTCAACCACAAATTCACGGGTTCGGAAAAATAGGTAAACACCAACTTGCCCACCCAGTAGGATAGCACTAGTAAGCTTAACGTATACGGTACGAGCCAATTTGCGTCCAGGGCAAGCTTTTTATATACCTGTGCCCCGAAAATGATGACGAACATATGGGTCAGGTAAATTTCATAACTATACACTCCCATGCGCCGCAACCAGTCCAGCAAAAATCGATTTTTCTGCTTTCCCGACCGATAGTTATCGTGCATCCATAATAACAGCAATGCGGCGCCCAGGGATTGTAGGGTCATATCCAGCCCAAAGCCGACCAAGCCTGACTTGTATACAACGCTTTTGAAGACAAAAACGAGAACGATCAACGCCCAACCCGACCATAACGCAAAGATCGTTACCATTTTGGGCAGGGCAACCCGAAAAGCGATAATGGCCGTCAGACAACCGAAAGCGATGGCATCCAAAAAGGCAAGATGATTTTTGGAACCCAATTCATTATCGGGATACCAGGCGGTACGTGCCCAAGGGGAAACCACCAAAAAGACCAAAAAGAAAAAAACGAAGTGCCATTCCTTTTTTAAAAAGAGGCATATCAACGGAAAGAACAGGTAAAAACTTTCTTCTATGGAAATAGACCAAAGCACGTCCCAGTTCGCGGGCAAATAGCCCACTTGAATTTCCAACCAGTTGACATGAAAGGTCAACACCGAAAAAATGGCCCTAAGCAACGAGGTTTTGGTCTCGGGAATCACAAAACCAGGAACCCCGGTAAGATGCAGAATCGACAACAGCGCCAACAATGCCACCAACATCGGTAGTATCCTTGCAACCCGAAACCAATAAAAACTCTTGATACCAATGCTTGAAAGATGTCCCCACCTTTTAAGTATCGAACCCGTTATCAAAAAACCTGATATGGTAAAGAATACCACTACCCCATTATAACCGTTCCAAAACAACAGGGTAAAGAGTTTTTTGGGCAACCATTCTTTTAAAAAGCTTTTGGAAAATCCGAAGTGGATGTTCAAGTGCAGCAGCATCACGGCCAGGATGCAAATTCCCCTGAGTATATCTATTCCTGTATTTCTTTTGGTTCGGAGCGTATTGGCATTCAAGATGGTTACAGTTTTTGTTCGCACTTCAAAAGTAATACTATATGCTACCAAAAAATAAAGCGCATCGATTTCTTACCGACCATCGTTGCCTATTTTACCATGGGTTCGACTTAAAAACCCCATGTTTTTCGCTGACGGATGTTTTCTTTTCGAAAGGATCGTCGCGGCAAAGCTCCGAAATCAAGGCCAGAGGCCGTGGAGTTTGCAAGACGGTTTTTGGTCGCAGACTGAAAAATCCCTGCGAAAAAGTGTCTTTTTCTTTGTTTCCATTTCTTTTGGACAAGCAAAAGAAATGAAGAGAACGCCAAATAAAATGTAAAGAGCTGCTTTACAGCATTCATTTTATTAAAAAACCATTTTTTTAATCGAGCTCACGTTATTTTAATATTTCACGATATTTACCCCGACCATGAAAAAAACGTTCAAATTTTTTTTATCGATTGCGGTTATCCTAGGATTGTTGCATTCCTGTGCCTACGACATCGACAGCAATGGTGGGTTAAAGGGCAATGGAACCGTTGTTCTGATTTCAAGACCCGTAGCTTCCGCTTTTAATACCATAATTGCCTCAGAAGACCTAAAAGTGTACGTAACCCAAGGCGATTCGCTGAAGATTACCGTGGAATCGGATGAAAATATAATCGACAGGATCGTTACCGAAATCGAGAAAGAAACGTTACGCATACATACCCTAAAAGGGATAGGCCGTGCCACCAAAAACATTTATGTAACACTGCCACGTATCAAAACTTTGCGAACCGATACGGGTGCTGGAATTAAGGGCTTGGGAACCATCGTCGGGGACAGCCTTTACCTCAACGGGCGCACCGGATCGGTCATTGTTGTAAATACAAAAAGTGACTATCTGCGAACGGAAGGAATGGAAGGGGCTCGAATCACCATCTCCGGAATCGCAAAAGAGGTGCGCATGGCCGTAAGTTCGGGAAGCGATATCCAAGCCGAAGCACTCCAAAGTACCACTTGCCAAATTAACGCAAGTTATGGCGGCAAGGCAAAAATAAACGTGAGCGAGGTCCTTTTTGCAGATGCCAGTACCGGCGGGAATATTCTTTTTACCGGTGGCGCGCAGCTGAAACAGGGCACCTCCAAATCGGGAACGGTAACGAATTATTAATGTTCCTCCCGGGCGCGCAAGTTTTGTTATCTTAGTTTCGACCATTCGTTCAAACCGTATTCTTGGAGCAACCCTTACATACCATTGCCAGCTTTGGCACCCTCATCTCCATTATATTGGGCGTAGGGTTTGGTATACTGTTGTTGGCCGCGAAAAAACAACACCGGATCGCCAACCGTTTTTTGGGAATGGTACCCATAGTACTTGCGCTTTGGCAGTGTTGGCTCGTTATCAACACCAACGGACTTACCGACACCATCATAACGCTTAGGTGGGTACCCTTTTCCTCCTTTTTTGCCATTGGACCATTGCTCTATTTGTATACCAAAAACCGTTTTTCGGAAACGGCTAGGGTGCAGTGGAGCGATGCCGTGCATTTTATACCCTTAATAATCGAGTGGACCATTTTTTACTTCAATTACCCTGAAGGCCCGTTTGACGACTATCGCAGGTATTCCATGGTCAGTTCCCGTTTTCTATTGCCTTTTTTTGGTGTCATCTCCATCATTATATATTGTTTTATTGCTTCCAAGATCGCAACGTCAAAAGAATCGAGACCTTGGAAAAGGACACTTTTGATATTTGGAGGACTTTGGTCGCTATATCTCGGCTATTCCCTTATCAACGCCCTCGGGTTCAATGCCTATATCAGCGACTACGATACCTATCCTTTTTTTATGGCCATTTGGTTCTTCACGCTCTGGGCAACGCTAAAAGCACTCTTAAGCCCCGACCTTGTAACCGTCATCGCACCGAAGAAAATTAAAAGATCGGATAAGGAAACGTCTCCGGCACTTTTGGAACGTGCGCAGTGGTTGAAATCAAAAATGGAAACGGAAGAATATTATTTGGACCCGGAACTGACCTTACAATCCTTGGCCAATGAACTCGGTATCCCCGCCAATACCATTTCACAGACCATAAACGATGGGTTGAACAAAAGTTTTTCCGATTTCATCAACGAGTATCGCATCGATTCGGTCATCCAAAAATTTAAAAACACAATGTATGACAATGTCACCATATTGGGTATGGCCTACGACAGCGGCTTCAATTCGAAAACCACCTTCAACCGCACCTTCAAAAAAATGACCGGCACAACGCCTGCGGCCTACAAAGAAAAAATACCCGTCGATTAATTTTCTGGTACCAGATTACATTTTGGCACCCTTGTTTTCACTGAATTCGGTTCATTTGTCCCTCATAGCATAGCAACCTTTTAATCGTCATACAAATGCACTTTGGAAAACAACTTGTTCTACTACTGATAGGGATACCTACCGGTCTCCTTTCGCAAAACCTACCAAGCCTTACCCTTGATAAAAACATCAATGCCACCTTTTCGATCATTGGTTACGATGCCGAAGCTAAGGAATGGGGAGTTGCGGTAGCAACCAACAACCTGTATGTCGGTAATTCCACAATTTACATAAGGCCGGGAATAGGGGCCTTCTCCGTTATTGCCGAAACAGAACCAATGTACGGAACCAATGGACTGGAACTGCTGCAAAAAGGACATACCATAAAGGAAGCCATTGAAACGACCAAAGACCAGGACAAAGAAGCCCATTTCAGACAAGTGTCGGGTATTGATGCGAACGGCAATGGGCATGCCTTTACAGGTGCGGCACTCCACTACTGGAAAGGGGCCGCAGTTACAAAAAAAGGAAAAAACTATGTGGTGATGGGAAACCAGCTTGCCGAAGGTGTGTTATCGGCCATGGCGACCCGCTTTGAAAACTCGAAAGGCACCTTGGCACAAAGGCTGCTTCAAAGCCTGCTTGCCGGTCAGGAAAAGGGAGGACAACTTTCGGGAAAACAATCGGCGGCCTTGGTGGTGAAAGGAAGTGAAAACGAATGGTTCAACCAAATCGACCTTCGGGTCGACCATTCAAAAACCCCTTTTAAAGACCTAGAAAAATTACTTCAATACCACTACGGTAGAATTCGCGTTAACCAAACACTATATGCGGCGCGACAGGGGAACATCAAAAGGGCAAAAACAGTCCTTGCCGAAGCAGAAAAGCTTACCGACGGGTGGACCGGCATCTACGGCAAACTCATATTAGCGCACTCGCTACTGGGAAATACTGAAAAAGCGGTAGCGTTGATCCAAAAAGCCCTTACCGAAAATCCTAACTGGAGCAGCAACCTTTCCGCATTTTACTATTTAAGGCATCATGAAAAAATAAATCCCCTTATCACACCGGAAACCTTTACCCTAAACGATTGGAACAGTGCCATTATGGCGATGATCGTGCTCCAAAAACATACCGAAAGCGTTCAACTGGCAGAAAAAACATTGGAAAAACACCCGTATTCATCATATACCCACTATCTTTTGGGCAAGGCATTCGTGCATAGCGGGCAACACAAAAAAGGACGGCTTCAACTGAAAAAGGCAATACAGCTCGATGCCGATAATAGGGAGGCTATCGCCCTACTGAACGAATTACATGACTAAAAATACCTTTGGCGGAGAACGATTGTCCTTTATTGACGCTATTCGCACTTTGGCCATATTGATGATGCTCCAAGGACATTTTGTTGCCGGGCTTTTGTCGGACGAATACCGTGTGCTCGACAATCCCCTTTTTATGGCGTGGCGGTATTTAAGAGGGTTGACTGCCCCCGTATTTTTCACGATTTCCGGCTTCATATTCACTTTGTTGCTCGAACGGCATCGCGGAAAGGGATGGGGCAATCCCCGTTTAAAAAAGGGACTGTTCCGGGGCCTTAAATTGATTGTGATCGGATACCTGTTGCAATTACGGCTACTCTGGCTATTGCAAGGTGCCATAAACCCAACGTTCAATATCGTACATGTTCTGCAGTCCATTGGGTTATCCTTAATTTTGATCGTGCTGTTATATTGGATTACCGACCGCTTAAAAAAAGAATTTTTAGGGATACTGTTATTGGGTATAACCGTTCTTCTTTTCAGCTATCAATCCGTTTATGTCAACTGGGATTATGATCATTTTCCCGAAATAATATCTAACTATTTTACCCGAAAAAATGGCTCGGTATTTACCATTGTTCCCTGGTTCGGCTTTGCTTCCTTCGGTGGTTTTTTGGCGCTTGCCTTTTCCGGAAGGTTTACCCATACCATGTTTTATAAAAAAAGTATTTTGTGGATGGTACCCGTGGGAACAATACTGTTATTGCGGTCTTATGAAGGTATTGAATACCTGAAAAACCTTACCCATTTCCATATTTTCGAAGCGGCCTTGCCCAACAGCTATCTCTTTGCCCGCTTGGGAACCATTTTACTGTTGTTTGCATTTTTTATGCTGGTACAACGGTATGTAAAATCCGGAATCATTTTAAAGATAGGGGAAAACACCTTGCCCATTTACGTACTACATTCCATAATCCTTTATGGCAGCATCACCGGCCTCGGACTCACCCGATGGTTTTACCACTCCTTGTCCGGAACGACAGTGCTCATCGCGGCTCCCATATTTGTTTTTGGTGTGAGTTGGGCGGCCATATGGAGCCTTAGAAAATGGAGTATCCTAAAAAAGCTCTTCTAAAGCACTATAGTTACTTCGAACCCGTCAAGACCTTTTTAAAATGGTATAGCACCATCTTTTTTTTCGAAAAGTATTGCCGCCCTTACGTTGGTGCCGAACGCACAGCACAGTACAGAATGGAAATTCAAAACTGTAGCAGTACCTTGCCCACATAATCATTGTAAGCAAAAATTATGGGCGATATAGTACAAAATTTCAAACACGTAGATTACCTCTGGGATTTCGATAAGGCCAGAGAACTGGGCGACAATCAAGTGGCCTTGTTCCTTTACCGATCCAACATTCTCGGAAGCGACCTCAGAATTACCAATTACGGTGGAGGCAATACCAGCTGTAAGACCATTGAAAAAGACCCTTTGACCAATAAGGAGGTAGAGGTTATGTGGGTAAAAGGATCTGGGGGCGATATTGGAACGCTAACCCGCTCGGGAATAGCGGGACTATACACCGAACGTTTACGGGATTTAAAAAACGTCTACCTAGGATTGTCCGATGAGGACCGCATGGTGGGCCTTTTCAATCATTGTATTTATGATTTGGACAGCAAGGCGCCTTCCATAGACACTCCCTTGCACGGACTGCTCCCCTTTAAACATATCGACCACTTACATCCCGATGCACTGATAGCCGTAGCGGCCGCCAAGGACAGTGAAAAGGTCACCAAAGAAATATGGGGAGATACCATGGGCTGGGTACCTTGGCAGCGCCCTGGATTCGACCTAGGGCTGCAGCTCGAAAAATGTTTGAACGATAATCCGGGTATCCGCGGAATCGTTTTGGGAAGCCACGGGCTATTTACTTGGGGCGATACCTCATATGATTGTTACATGAACAGCTTGGAGGTCATAGAAATGGCATCCGATTACATCGAAAAGAAAATCGCAGCGCAAGGGAGTGTTTTTGGGGGACAAAAAGTTACCTCACTTCCGGCGGAAGAGCGAAAAGAAAAGGCCGCTACCCTAATGCCGCTCCTAAGGGGACTATGCTCTTCGGAAAATAGGATGATAGGGCACTTTACCGATAGTGATACCGTTCTTGAATACAGCAACAGCAAAGATCTGGAGCGCCTTGCCCCCATGGGAACCTCCTGTCCCGATCACTTTCTGCGCACTAAAATACAACCCTTGGTACTCACCTTGGACACTGCTGAAAACGTAGCGGATACCGAAGCGATACTTAAAAAGTTAACGCCAGCTTTTGAAACGTACCGGGCGGAGTATAAGGAGTATTACGAAAATTGTAAAAGGGACAATAGCCCAGCAATGCGGGATCCCAATCCGGTAATCATCATTTATCCCGGAGTGGGCATGTTCAGCTTTGCAAAAAACAAACAGACCGCAAGGGTCGCCAGTGAGTTTTACGTTAATGCGATCAACGTAATGCGCGGTGCCGAAGCGATTACCGAATATACTTCCTTACCTAGGCAAGAGGCTTTCGATATCGAGTATTGGTTATTGGAGGAAGCCAAACTGCAACGGATGCCAAAGGAAAAGCCGCTTTCGCGAAAAGTAGCCCTGATCACCGGTGCCGGTGGAGGTATTGGTAAGGCCATTGCCGACAAATTAGCGGCCGAGGGGGCCAATGTGGTACTTTCCGATATTGCCGAGGATCGATTAAAAAAAGGCTTAAAAACCTATAAGGGCGATACGGCCAGCTATGCGGTATGCGATGTAACCAAAAGTGCATCCATTGCAAAAGCATATGAAAAAGCCTGCCTCGATTTTGGTGGTGTGGATATTATGGTGCATAGTGCAGGACTAGCCATTTCAAAACCCTTGGAAGATACCACGGAGGCCGATTGGGACTTGCTACAGAACGTACTCGTAAAAGGGCAGTTCGAACTGGCCAAACAGGCCGTGGCCATTATGCGCAAACAGGATATGGGGGGCGACATCATCAGTATCGCCAGTAAAAATGGCCTGGTTTCCGGTCCGAACAACGTTGGATATGGAACTTCCAAAGCGGCACAGCAACATATGGCCAGACTTTTGGCCGCGGAATTGGGCAGTAGTAAAATACGGGTGAACACGGTAAATCCGGACGGGGTCATCGTAGGAAGCAAGATTTGGGAAGGTGACTGGGCCGAAGGTCGCGCGAAGGCGTATGGCATTACCGTAGAAGAATTGCCGGCACATTATGCCAAACGTAACTTGCTCAACGAAATTATCTATCCCGAGGACATCGCCAATGGCGTGTTTGCCTGTGTAGGTGTTTTGAACAAGACGACCGGTAACATCATTAATGTCGATGGTGGTATGGCAACCGCCTTCGTACGATAGTTTTTTTAAACTAGTTTTTATACTTTCATGGGTCAAGGCCCATGAAAGTTTTTTAATAACGGAACGAACAGCTACATGAAAATATCACAACAACACCTTTCCGAAACGAACAAAAAATACGTTCCCGCCCACGAAAACAATTTTGCCTTTTTATCGGATGTCCTTCAAAAAAAGGGACATGACGTAGCGGCGATCCTAAAAAAACTGGGCGATTTTCAGGTTGCCATACCAAGTTGGGCCCTGGGTGCCGGAGGAACGCGTTTTGGACGGTTCGGCTTTCAGGGCGAACCCGGAAACCTGGAACAAAAAATAGATGATGTGGGCCTATTACATGCGCTAACGCAAACGGCAGGTGCCATTTCCCTTCACATTCCTTGGGACATACCCAAAGACTATACCGCCATCAGGGAACGGGCCGCGGCCCACGGTATCCTTTTCGATGCGGTGAACTCCAATACCTTTCAAGATCAGGTAAATGCAAAGGAAAGCTACCGATTCGGTTCCTTGAGCAATACCAGCAAAGCGGTACGGCAACAGGCGATTGCCCATAACATCGATGTGGTCAATATCGGAAACCGATTGGGTTCCAAAAGCCTTACCGTTTGGTTGGCCGACGGCACCAGTTTTCCGGGGCAAGGTAATTTTCAAAAAGCCTTGCAACATACGCAAGAGAGTCTGCAAGAAATATATACCGCCCTACCCGACGATTGGAAACTGTTCATCGAATACAAACCCTACGAACCAAATTTTTATAGTACGGTAATACAGGACTGGGGCACCTCCTTTATGTTGGCACAAGCTTGTGGAGAAAAGGCATATACCCTGGTAGACCTCGGGCATCATTTGCCCAACACCAATATCGAACAGATCGTAGCTACCCTGATGCTAAAGGGAAAACTGGGCGGCTTTCATTTCAACGACAGTAAATATGGGGACGACGACCTTACTGTAGGAAGCGTAAAACCCTATGCGCTGTTCCTTATTTTCAACGCCTTGGTGTATGGAATGGAAAACAATCCGCAAAACCCTTACCCTGCCTGGATGATCGATGCCAGCCACAACATCAAGGACCCTTTGGAAGACCTGATGCAATCGTTGGAGGCCATACAAGAGGCTTATGCCAAGGCCCTATTGGTCGACCAAGAACAGCTGAACGAGGCGCAACGGGCACATGATGTAGCCCGGTGCCAAGAGCTGTTGCAAGACGCCTACCGAACCGATGTCCGTCCCTTATTGGCCCAGGCAAGGTTAACGAACGGCGGAGCGCTGGAGCCCTTGAAGGCATACCGCGACCTAAACGTAAGAAAGGCACTGGTGCAAGAAAGAGGTGCCAACTCCATCGCTTCAGGGCTTTAATCCTTTGCAAATGAAACAGCAGGTTACCGCAGTATTCGATATTGGCAAGACCAATAAAAAGTTCTTTCTTTTCGATAGCAAGTTTCGGGAGGTATACCGGGAGTACGCCACCTTTTCGGAAATTAAGGATGAAGACGGTCATCCTACGGAAAATCTGGAAGCGTTGGAAAAATGGGTGAAATCGACCTTTGAAGAAATGCTCGATACCCCGGAATATGAGATCACGTCACTTAACTTTTCGTGTTATGGTGCCAGTTTGGTGCACCTGGACTCGGAGGGCAAGGTACTGACACCCCTGTACAATTATATGAAACCCTTACCCGAGGGAACAAGCAACGACTTCTATCAAAAATACGGTCCCGAAATAGCGATTTCGCGCGTAACGGGAGGTCCCAAACTGGGAATGCTCAATGCGGGCATGCAACTCTATTGGCTCAAAAAAGCGCGACCCGAAATCTTCAAAAAAATCGCTTACAGCCTTCATCTTCCGCAATACCTTAGTTACCTGTTTACAAAAATGCCCATAAGTGAATATACCAGTATCGGATGCCATACCCTGTTATGGGACTACGAAAGAAAAGCATACCATAAGTGGGTACATCAAGAGGGAATAGACCAAAAATTACCGCTGGTAAAAGAATCCGACCAAACCATAACCATGGATTTTAACGGCCAAAAGATAGCGGTGGGGCCGGGCATACACGATAGTTCTGCGGCATTGATCCCATATATCAGAAGCATAAAAAAACCATTTGTTCTCATATCGACGGGTACCTGGAGCATTTCCATTAACCCGTTCAATACCGAAATGCTTGAGGAAGCGGAAATTGAAGCGGAATGTTTGTTCAATATGCGTACGAACGGTGACCCCGTTAAGGTGTCTCGTCTTTTTTTGGGCAATGAGTACAAATTGCAGACAAAAGCGCTGACAAAGCGATACGACGTTTCATTGAACCATCATAAAACGGTAGCGTTTGATAGGGAGTTGTTTTCCAAAATTGAAGCAAACTTTGTACCCCGTTTCAAATGGTTCGGCATCGTTTCCGAACAAATGCCAAAAGAAACCACAGTGGACGACCTGAACTTTGAGCAAGCCTACCACCAATTGCTATGGGAATTGGTGCTGCTTCAAGAAAAAAGTGTACGGTCCGTTATCGGAAATGGATCCATCGATCGTATTTACGTTGATGGGGGGTTCGCAAATAATGAGGTGTACCTGTCCCTACTGGCATACCGCCTGTCCGATAAAAAAATACGCACCACCGATGCCTCACTTGGTTCGGCTTTGGGAGCGGCATTGGTTATTTCCAAAACCGATTTAAAACCAAAATTTCTCAAAAAGAAGTATGCCCTAAAAAAGCATACCTCCTTTTAAATAACACCATTTTAATTTTGAAATAGCACTAATAAATCGTTTCTTTTTCACCTGTTCTTCGTTAAAAAATAGAACCGTAGCTATGGCTATGCTTATATTTTTTGGCCTTGAACAGCTAAAAAATAATTCAATTTCTATACATGCCATTTCAAAGTTAAAATGGTATAAACTAAAAATAGATGGCCGGCGAAATCAATTCAAATTACCCTTCGATAGATGATCTGAGGAACAAGGCAAAACGGCGGGTACCAAAATTTGCTTTTGAATACTTGGATGGGGGATGCAATGAGGATGTGAGCATCTCACGAAATACCCGGGAAATCCGTGAAGTACAATTACAGCCGCGATACCTGCGCAATTATGGAACAAGTTCCAGTAAGACCGAACTCTTTGGCGTCACCTACGATGCCCCCTTTGGCATTGCCCCTGTGGGACTGCAAGGGCTGATGTGGCCCAATTCACCGGCCATTCTTGCGAAATCGGCGGCAAAACATAACATCCCTTTTATTTTGAGCACGGTAACCACCATGGATATCGAGCGGGCCAGCGAGCTTACCGAAGGAAAGGCATGGTTCCAATTGTACAATCCGGTCGAAGATGCGCTACGGGACGATATAATCGATCGGGCTCAGGCGGCGGGCTGCCCGGTACTTGTGCTGCTTTGTGATGTACCCACCTTTGGATACCGCCCCAGGGACATCCGTAACGGCTTGGCCTTGCCTCCAAAAATGTCCGTAGCCAATATTTTACAGATTTTGGGCAAACCGACTTGGGCCCTCAACACCCTTAGATACGGGCAACCGACATTTGAAACCTTAAAACCCTACACGCCCGAAGGATTGAACCTGAAACAATTGGGCCAGTTTATGGACAAAACCTTCTCGGGGCGATTGAACGAGGAAAAGATCAAACCGATACGCGACAAGTGGAAGGGAAAATTGGTGTTAAAGGGAGTGGCCTCCCTTCAAGACACCGAGGATGCCATTCGTTTGGGCTTCGACGGTATCATTGTTTCGAACCACGGCGGCCGACAATTGGACGCCGCTCAAGCTACCATCGGATCCCTTCAGGAAATCAGCAGTACCTACGGAGATCGGATAGAAGTCATGATGGATAGCGGCCTACGCTCCGGCCCCGACATTGCAAGGGCAATGGCCAGTGGAGCAAAATTCACTTTTATGGGAAGATCCTTCATGTACGGATGTGGAGCATTGGGCAACCAAGGGGGAGATCATACCATCGCCATTTTAAAAAGACAGTTTCAACAAGTATTGGATCAATTGTGTTGCGAGCGGGTCGCCGATCTGCCCGACCATTTGATTTCATAGCAATGCTGATCTACCCGAACCAAAATTAATTTTAAGGGCAAAGGGGAAGAGGAGAATCATAGCGCTAAACAAACAACAACATGACAACGGAACAGAACGCACCAAGCACTAGCGGGGAATTCGAAAGGGAACCCATTCCACAAGGGAAATTAAAAAGTTGGAAAAGTTTTTTGGGCATGTATGCCGGTGAACACGCGGCAGGAACCGAATTTATGATCGGCCCGTTGTTCCTGACCGCTGGGGTCAGTGCCTTTGACCTGATCGTAGGGCTGTTATTGGGAAACCTGCTCGCCGTACTGAGCTGGCGCTTCCTGACCGCCGAGATTGCCGTAAAAAATCGGTTGACCCTATACTATCAGCTCGAAAAAATATGTGGAAAGCAATTGGTGACCGGTTATAACTTGGCCAACGGCATCCTTTTTTGTTTTTTGGCAGGCTCCATGATTACCGTTTCGGCAACAGCGGTCGGCATTCCCTTTGATATGGAGATGCCCAAATTGACCGATACTGTTCCCAATGGCGCTACCTGGGTAATTATTGTACTACTGATAGGCGCGGTAATCTCCCTTATCGCATCCAAAGGATACGACACGGTTTCCAAAGCCGCCAATTGGATGTCCCCGATCATCGTTTTGGCCTTTTTGGCCTGTGGGGTGGTTGCCCTAGGGCAACTGGGCGTTAGTTCTTTCTCGGATTTTTGGAACATTTGGGGAGAAGGTAGCGATCCCTTTCCCGGGCAGATCAAATATTCCTTTTGGCATGTTGTCATCTGGTCGTGGTTCGCCAATGCGGCAATGCACATCGGAATGTCGGACCTTAGCGTTTTCCGGTTCGCCAAAAGTCCCACATCCGGATGGACCACTGCAGCGGGCATGTATGTCGGTCATTACATGGCATGGATCGCGGCCGCACTGCTCTATGCGGTATACTTGAAATCGCCGGAAGCCCAGGCATTTTTGGCCAATGGAGAGGCGCCGCCGGTAGCACCGGGACCATTGGCGAACAACGCCATCGGTATTTTTGGGATCATTGCCGTAGTATTGGCCGGTTGGACCACGGCCAACCCTACCATTTATAGGGCAGGTTTGGCATTTCAGGCCATCATTCCAAAAGTATCTACTTTCTGGGTCACCATTATCGCTGGAACGGTAGCTACTATTGCCGGGCTCTTTCCCGCCTTCGCTATGAAACTGTTGGGTTTCGTAGCCTTGTACGGCTTTATTTTGGCTCCTTTTGGCGCCATAATCGTTTTTGAACACTTTTTTTCAAAAAAAGCGGGCATCGTCAAAAACTACGCGGAAGCCGCCAACATCCAATTCAATACGTCGGTGTTTTTGGCATGGGCCATCAGTTTTGGCACCTTTTATTTTATTTCCCTGCAATTTGATGTTTTCCTTTCTTTTGTGACCCTTCCGGCCTGGTTGTTATGCGGGGTTTTATTTTTGATGTTCAGTAAAAAACTTCAAAAACCGTTAGCTTGAATACCCTTGTTCGCATCGTTCCGGAAATCTTTATCTTGCAGGGACTACTAAAAAATTGCAGGTGTGGGTATCGTAAACAAAACAGATAGGGAACTACTTTTTCGCAAAGACCCGATATTCCAAACGATACATGACCAGTACGGACCTCCCCCGGAGATGTATCGGGATCCTGGCTTTACATCGCTCTGTAAGATCATTTTGGAACAACAGGTAAGCCTCGCTTCGGCACGCGCCCATTTTCAACGTTTGCACGACTATGTATCCAAATTTGAACCGACCTATCTTTTAAAACTGAACGATGCCGAAATGCGCGAATGCCAAATCAGCAGACAAAAAACGGTTTACCTAAGGGCGCTCTCGCAAGCCCTTTTAGACGGCTCCCTGGATTTGCAAAAATTGGAAAAGGATACCACGGCAACGGTTCGGGAAAAACTCATTAGGATAAAGGGAATCGGTGTTTGGACCACGGAGGTATACCTGATGTTCTGTTTAGGCCGTAAAGATATTTTTCCCTTGGGCGACATTGCCCTGGTCCGGACAATGCGGGAACTGACGGAAGCCAAGACCAAAGAGACCATGGCGACCTATATTGAACGGTGGCGGCCTTTACGATCTCTGGCAGCTTTTTACCTATGGCATTACTACCTCAAAAAGAGAAATCGCCCTTTTATCCCCTAGGAACCGTATTGCCACAACAGTATGGGAAAACACCTCTTCAGCGCGTTTTATCGGCCTATTAAAATTCTAACTCGGGCATATCATAAAGCGCTATATTTTTCGTTCTACTAGCACCTATCATCAACGTATGTTTGAAAGTAGGGAAGGGATTTTCCGCGCAAACCCAACAGCGCTAAATAAGAAAATCCGGGAATGCTATAATTGTTTCAATAACCACCATGTACAAATCCCCCGTAGACCTATTGGGCATTGACCCTGAAGATATCGCCGCCTTGGATGACAAGGCCATCATCCGTTTGGAAAAAAAACTAAGGGCACAACGGGCACAGGGAACTGCCGAGGGGTATAACCCGCAGCAGAACGAAACGCTTTTGGCCCAACTCCGGGATAAAGAAGCACAAAAAGCACTGTATTTTATAGAAAAACACCCCAATTTAAAGGCGTTTATTTCCACAGGGGAGGATGCTTCGGTAAAAACGTTCAGTATCGACAAAGAACTGCTGGAAGCTACGCCGGGCCTCAACGTATTTTTGGCTCCCTATCTGGAATCTTTTATGATGCAATTGATCAAAAAGGATTTTGCCAAAAAAAAATACGATACCATTATTCGGGCAATGGAGCAAAAGACGCTCTTTACCGATTCGTTTCTAGATACCTATTACCGGTATGTGATGAACCAACTGTCGATAATCATCGAAACCATAAAGGTCACACCTACCGGTAAGTTATGTGAAAAACTCCCCGAGCTTACCTATATCACCTTTGTACAATTGTTGAATACCGTTCCCCTTGGACTGATCCGAAGCGATAAGATCGCCTACATCAATACCATGGTCGATTATTACAACGCGGGCAAAAACAAACACAAAGAATTTCCGAAGGTAAAGCGGATTTTTGGGAATATGCGCCAGCTCTATTTTGATGATTTTGAAATGAAACGTTTCGTTAAAAAATTAGCGGCCCAAATTACCTCCGTAGATACCGTTTATGCAGAAAGTGATAGCGGCTCCGGTTCGTCGTCCAAAAGCATATGGGGCATTATCGTTGCAGTGATTTTGGTTGTCCGTTTCATATCGCTGGCCGCGAGACTCTCGGACGACGATTCGGCCACTTATCAACAAAGCCCGATAGTAGTGGACCAATCGAAATCCATCGTAAACAGCCTAAAAAACAGTATGGACAAGGACGGTAATAAATCAAAGTTTTTTCAGGGGATCTCGGAAATGAGTCAGGACGAGGCATTCCTTCCCATAAGCTTTTTAGGAATGAACGATGGTGCGAATCCGTATCCTATCTATTTCAATGCTTTTGTGGAAGATTCCATACACGATTCCAAAGTCAGTTTCGAAAACAATAGTGATAACGTGGTCATCCTGTTCGCTTTGAACAAAGGAAAAAATCAAAAAAGAGCGGGTTATTATTTGGTCAACTCCAATGCGGAATTAGGCCTTTCCGTAGGGGATTCACTCGTTTTTTACACAGGGGATTATTTTGGGGCCATACCGGACCAACGTGCGGTCATGGAAATGATAAAAAAACGGCCTACCCGTTTTTTCAAATACACGAATGCGGAACAACGGAAGCTCTCTTCCGAGTACTACCTAATCACGGATAGCGATAAGGACGCTAAAATTGAAATGACCGAAAACGGTCCTGTTTTCGATGGTTTAAAACCCGTTCGAATGACGATGGCCCAAGAAGAGGTGGTTCCCGATCTCGACATCTAATAAAATACAGTGGACGCCTATACGAAAGGAATTTGCGCGGTAATCAGTTCAGACCGGTTTTGTCCCTATCGTTAAATAGCGTTTTCTTTTCTTGCTTTTCCGAATCGGGCAATAGCGCGTACAACTGGTACACCACATGTTTCAATACCTCGTATTGTTTGGTTTCCAGGGCCTTCTCCCCTTCATCGATCAACCGTTTTGCGGATTTTTTATCCGTATACAGCCCCATAAGTCCCTTGTAATGTAAAAACGGACCTATAAAGTTGGTACTGTCCTCGGTAAAAATTTGGTTGTCCAAGGCATCGAGTTCTTTAATTTTTGATTTGATCAAATACTTGTTTCCCGAATTCAAAAAGGTTCTTTGGTTTCCGGTTATCGCATCCAGCTTCTTTCTAAAAAAATCGTGTTCCTCCCCTCGGATGCTACTTTGAATCTGCGCTACTTTTAATTGGTAGTCCGCTATACTTTCGTCCAGATCCTTATGCCGGGTAAGCTGGTCAAAACTTTTGATGAGCAACTGTTTTTCATTGTCGATCTTGAATTTGGTATCCGTACTATCGTTCTCATCACAACCGACCAATAAAATTTGTAGTTCTATAAGACCGTCCCTAATTTTTTGAAATTTGGAGAGCAGCTCATAATTCTCATGCGATCTTTTAAGCTCGTGCTCTACCTGCCGAAGCGCTTTATTGATTTCCTGGTCTATTTTGGACATACTGATGGCGCGTTCGGTAGATTGAAACGAATTTTGAAACTCTTGATCACAGGAATTTAAAAACACCGTAATATCCAGATCCCTGGATTCGGATACGGAAAGTTCGATTTCGATGTCGGTGCCCTTGATCAGGTCTTTCTCCAAAGCATTTCCCGCAATTTCGATATAGCCTATGGACAAACCAGAACTTGGAAGTCCGCCATCGTCACCTTCCACAATATTGATCTGCAATTTTTCATCGCTTCCCACTAAAATATTCTTACTCGCGGTTTTGTAGATCGTACGTTTTAGCGGCAATACCGAATTTTTATTAAAAATGGCTTCTAAGCGGGTGATACCGTGTTCTACATCATCGATTTCCAAACAAACATCATTGGGCAACAACTGCCCGCTGACGTTGTATTTCCCCTGAACGATTACAATATCACCCTGTTTATACAATAGCTGCTGTTGGGCATCATATACCGTTAGCTGAAAGGTGTTCTTTTCACCGGAAATCAGGTCTACAAAACAACTGATATCTCCGGATACGGTTACAAGGCCGGTATCAAAACCGCCATCGGAACGCCTAATCCGGTAAAGGCTTATTTTTGGATCTTTCGGAAGCGTAACCGAAATCAATTCTTCCTCATCCTTTGAATTGCGCTGATAGAACAACTCGTACGAAAAAGATTCTCCATCGGTCGGCACCTGAACTTCCTTGGCTTTTGTAGTGTTTTGCGCTAGCTTTCCCCCCGCATAGTGGGCCGCTCCAAGGCCGACGGCAATGGTAGGCTCCACGGAGGTGTCAATGGAAATGGACAGGGCCGCTCCCACATGCTCGCGTACGTAAGGTATGAGGGTACTACCACCCACCATAACCATTTTTTCAATATCGGAGGCCGCACAATTGTTGCGCTCCAACATGGTTCGGGCCAATGCTATGGTACGGGCCACAGCCGGCGCGATCAGGTCGTTAAAATCGGCACGGCTTATGGTTACCGTGGTATAGCGATCTTTTTCGGGAATATCGATTTCAATTTCCGTAGTTTCAAAACGGGAAAGTTCTTTTTTGGCCTCCTCTGCACGATACAACAATTCGTAATATGTTTTTTGATAGGGATTCCCTTTCTGTTTGAATTGTTCCCATAAGCGTTCTTCGTTCAATTCCTGCTCTAGCTGGGGTACCACCAATTTTTCTACGATCAACTGGTCAAAATCCATTCCACCCAAAAAGTTATCGCCCTCGTTGTCCAGTACGTTCATTTCGCGCGCGTTGACCTCCAAAAGGGCCACATCAAAAGTACCACCACCAAAATCATAAACGAGCCACTTTTTGGAACTGGTCACCTGAATGTTGTTTTTGTTCGCAAAGGCCAAACTTGCGGCAATAGGTTCCTGCAGCAAAAAAACCTTTTCAAAACCGGCCTCCAATCCGGCCGACTTCGTGGCATTGGATTGAATGGTATCGAAAGAGGAAGGAATGGTTATTACCACCTCGGGAACTTCCTCTCCGGTATGGACAAAATTTTTCAACTCCCGTAATACATAGGCCGATAACGCAATAGGGGTAATGGATTCCTGTCGGCTTTCGATAAAAAAGGAGTCCGTCGTTCCCATTCTGCGCTTAAAACAGGTAAACACGTTCAAGGGATCTTTCTCGAGCAAATTTCGGGCCTTGTCCCCTACCAATACCCGTTCGCCCCGAAAGGCAACGGCCGAAGATAAGGTTTGTTTTTGTCCTATGGGATTCTTAAATATTTCAACCGCCCCATCCGTATATTTGGCAATGGCACTGTTGGTAGTTCCAAGGTCGATTCCGAAGTTGATTGTTTTCATTTAAATGCGATTATAGATCAATGGCCGCTTGTTAGGATACCCCTACCAGTACAACACCTTTTTGAACGAGCAACATACTATCATGCTCCTTCTTAAAAATGATGGGTTTTAATACCTTGGTTATTTTTAGGTTTCCGTTCAATTCCCCCATAATGGTAGCATCGATGTCCGTTCGTTGTTCGGAGAACTTTTCCCCCAAAGGGTCTTTAACGACATATCCCTCCCGCTCGAACTCATGGTACAGACGGCGCAGATTACGATCGAACAGCCCCGCTTTCTGGGCGGCCGCTTTTTGTTCGATCTCAAAAACTTGATTGATGACTTCTTTCATAGTTGTGGGAAAACAGCTTGTATGTAATCGATAACGCAAATAAGCTCAAATACGTATGTGGTTTCACCTCCAAAATCGTATAATATTGGTATCGCACCGGTTCCCCATTCCGATACCAAATGCATATGCCGCCATGGTCAGTACGCGCCGTTCCAATACGGTTGACAGCATTGTTGCCGAAAACGTAGTTGCTTTCGATAAAACAAAATTTGGAAAAAGCTTCAAAACCAATGTGCTAGGGAAGATGCCCTTATTATTTATGGGCTACATGTTTTAACCTTTGGAAAAAGAGAGTATATTTGCCCACCTAAAAATAATTCCGCGCACGTGGCGGAATTGGTAGACGCGCTAGCTTGAGGGGCTAGTGGCCATTAGGCCGTGGAAGTTCGAGTCTTCTCGTGCGCACTTTGAAAAAATCGTCCAAACGGGCGATTTTTTTTGTTTAACATTCTACCCATCCGCTTTTTTTAAACATTGTTTGCTTTTTTCTCAACAAAAAGGCTATTCCACTGTCATTTTGGGGCTTACATCTGGTAATTCAACTAAAATTTTAAAAAAATTAACGTTCCATACCTTAAACTACCTATACTTTATTGTAAATTTGTTCAACAAATTGCCGAAAAAGATGAACAACGTTAAAAAATTCTTTAGCATAAGGGATTTAGAAAATCTATCAGGTATAAAGGCGCATACCATTAGAATTTGGGAAAAGCGCTATAGTCTGTTGTCTCCGGAACGTACGGAAACCAACATACGGACCTATAGTTTGGCAAGTCTGCAAAAATTGTTGAACGTAACGATGCTCTACAACAACGGGTATAAAATTTCAAAGATTGCGAAGATTCCGGAACGGAACATTCCGTTGATGGTAAAAGAAATTGTTGCTAAAAATAGCGTTAAGAACCACGCCATCAATGCCTTTAAACTGGCCATGATCAATTTTGACCAGACCCTCTTTATCAATACCTATAACGGGCTTTTGGCGGAACGGTCCTTTCGTGAAATTTTTAGCGAAGTATTTATTCCCCTGTTGAATGAATTGGGATTGTTATGGCAAACGGATACGATCAGTCCGGCCCATGAGCATTTTGTAACGGGGCTGATTAAGCAAAAAATCCAGACCAATACCGAAAAACTCCAGCATTTGGAACCGACCAAGTCGGATAAGGTGTTCGTGTTGTTTTTACCCGAGAACGAAATACACGAAATCGGACTGTTGTACCTGAACTACGAAATTGTCCTAAGAGGATATAAATCCATTTATTTGGGACAGACCATTCCTTTGGAAAACCTAAAGGACGTTATGAAGTATTACGACAACCTTTATTTCCTTTCGTATTTCACTGTAGTGCCGACCAAAGATAAGATTAATGCCTACATGGCCGATTTTGACCAGATTGTAAAAGAAAACAATACGACATCAAAACTTTGGGTATTGGGTAGACAAAATCAATATTTGGACCGTAACATTTTACCGGAATGTGTAAAAACATTTACTTCAATTGAACAAGTTATAGAGCAACTATAAACCCAAATCGCTACCAAAAACAATGTCAAAAAAAATCGCCATCATAGGTTCAGGATTTTCTTCGCTTTCCGCTTCATGCTATTTGGCAAAAGCCGGTTACGAGGTAACCATTTTTGAAAAAAATGCTACCCTTGGAGGTCGGTGCAGGCAATTTGTAAAAGAAGGGTTTACCTTCGATATTGGCCCAAGCTGGTATTGGATGCCCGATATTTTTGACAAGTTTTTTAATGATTTTGGAAAAAAAAGAAGTGATTATTATGCGCTGGACAAACTGAGCCCGGCCTACAAAATTTTTTTCGCGGACGATGTGATCACCATTGGCGATTGCATGGACAAAATATGTGAAGAGTTCGAACGCATCGAAGTCGGGAGCGCCCAACACCTTCGAAAATTTATCGGCCAGGCACAGGAGAATTATGATATTGCCATCAATAAGGTGGTGTTACGCCCCGGAATATCCCCTTTTGAATTGGTCACCCCGGAAACGGTTACCCGAGTGGATCAGTTTTTTAAAACGATAAGCGGACAGGTACGGAAGAAGTTTAAAAATCCTAAACTGGTTTCCACTCTTGAATTTCCGGTATTGTTTTTAGGGGCCAAACCGAGCAATACCCCATCCTTTTATAGTTTTATGAACTATGCGGATTTCGGATTGGGTACCTGGCATCCTAAAGGGGGCATGTATGAAATCATAAAGGCCATGCAATCCTTGGCCGAAGAGCTAGGTGTAACCATCAAGACCGAGACCCCGGTATCCAAAATAAACGTAGAGAGCGGTACGGTAAAGGGTATTGTTGCCAACGGTGAGACCACAGTGGCCGACTACGTGCTGAGCGGTGCCGATTACCATCACTCCGAAACCTTGCTGGACCAACAGTACAGACAGTACACGGAAGCCTATTGGGATGCAAAAACCTTCGCCCCTTCTTCTCTATTGTTTTACGTAGGTTTTGATCGAAAATTGGAACAGATCGAACATCACAACCTGTTTTTCGATACGAATTTTGAACAACATGCCGAGGAAATATATGATGACCCCAAATGGCCCACAGATCCATTGTTCTACGTCAATTTCCCATCCGTAACCGATGCTTCCATGGCGCCGGACGGCTGCGAGACTGGTTTTTTCTTGGTGCCCATCGCTCCGGACCTCGAAGATACCCCGGAATTACGGAACCAATATTTTGATATCATCATTGAAAGATTTGAACAACGAACCGGCCAAAAGGTAAGAAATAACGTTATCTTTAAAGAGTCCTTTTGCGTTAACGATTTCGTTGAGGAATATAATTCTTACAAGGGAAATGCCTATGGAATGGCCAATACCTTGATGCAAACGGCATTCTTAAGACCAAAACTAAAAAGTAAAAAAGTACGGAACCTATTTTTTACCGGGCAACTTACGGTGCCGGGTCCCGGGGTGCCTCCCTCGTTGATTTCAGGTAAACTCGTTTCCGAATTGATCGCAACTAATCCTTGACCCATGAAAACTATCTTTGACAACGTTTCCTACCAGTGCAGCAAAGTCGTTACAGAGTCTTACAGTACTTCTTTTGCCCTTGCGACAAAAATGTTAGGCCCCTCGATCCGGAGTGATATCTATAATATTTACGGATTTGTGCGTTTTGCCGACGAAATAGTGGATACGTTCCACGATTACGATAAGGAAATATTGTTCGAACGCTTTGAACAGGCTTTGGAAGATGCGCTTACCGATCGCATCAGTATGAACCCCATTTTGAATTCTTTTCAGCATACCTTCCATGCCTATGATATTCCAAGGCATTTGGTGGATTCCTTTATGAAGAGTATGAAAATGGACCTGCACAAATCGGTATACCGTACCGATGCAGAATACAAGGAATACATTTATGGTTCTGCAGACGTGGTCGGGCTCATGTGCCTAAAAGTGTTCGTTAAAGGTAACGACGAACGTTACGAAACGTTGAAAACGTCCGCAATGTCGTTAGGTTCGGCCTTTCAAAAGGTAAACTTTCTACGTGACCTAAAAGCGGATTTCGAAGGCTTGAACCGCACTTACTTTCCTAACACCAACCTGATGGAGCTCGATGAAGCTTCCAAAAGAGAGATCGTAAACGAAATAAGGGAAGATTTTGCAAAGGGTTATGAAGGAATAGAACAGTTGCCCGCCGAAGCAAAGTTCGGGGTATACACCGCCTATAAATATTACAGTAAGCTTCTTCAAAAATTACAGAATACCCCGCCCCTAGAAATAAAAAATGCTAGGATACGGGTACCGAATTACCAAAAATTCGGACTTTTGGCAACATCATATGTAAATTATAAACTGAATTTGGTTTAAATGCAGATTGCGATTTGGATTTTTGTATTTCTATGTGTTTTTGCGTTAATGGAGTTCATGGCCTGGTTTACCCATAAGTATATCATGCACGGATTTCTATGGAGCTTGCACAAAGACCACCACCACAAGGATCATAACTCCTGGTTCGAACGAAACGATGTTTTTTTCATCTTTTATGCCGTTGTAAGCATGTCGTTCATTATGTTGGGATCCAACACCGATTTCTGGATCGGCTGGCCCATTGGTTTCGGAATTATGGCATACGGGGCAGCCTACTTTATCGTTCACGATATTTTTATTCACCAACGGTTTAAAATGTTTCGGAAGGCCGAACATTGGTACGCCAAGGGGGTACGGCGTGCACACAAGATCCACCACAAACATTTGGGCAAGGAAGAGGGCGAGTGTTTTGGAATGCTCTTTGTCCCTTTCAAATATTTTAAGAAGTAACAATGCCCAAGGCACTGGTTATCGGCGCTGGTATCGGAGGCATCGCCACGGCATTACGGTTGCGACATCAAGGCTATGCGGTAACGGTCGTAGAGGCGAACGCCTACGCAGGTGGAAAACTACACGCCATGACGCTGGGCGGATACCGCTTCGATCTCGGGCCTTCCCTATTCACCATGCCACAGTATGTTACCGAACTTTTTTCACTGTTCGGAAAAGACCCGGAACCTTTTTTTGAGTATCATAAAAAAGAAATCGTTTGCAATTATTTTTGGGAAGATGGTACGCGATTTTCGGCTAGCGCGAATAAAACGGCGTTTATCGAACAGGCTTCCAAAACTTTTGAAGAGCCAGCGGGTCGTTTGAAAAAATACCTTGTCAACAATCAAAAAAAATACGAGCTGACCGCAGGGCTCTTTTTAGAAAAATCACTGCACAAAACGAAGACCTATCTTTCCACGGATACCATTAAGGCCATACTTCAGATCGGCCGCTTGCACATAGGCCGTTCCCTGAACGAGACCAACCAGGCGTATTTTAAAAACCCAAGACTGATACAGCTCTTTAACCGGTATGCCACCTATAATGGGTCGTCCCCGTACCAAACGCCGGGAATCATGTCGATGATACCGCATTTGGAAATGCATTTTGGCACATATTACCCTAAAGGTGGGATGCACCGCATCACCCAATCGTTATACGAATTGGCGGTTCGGCAAGGGGTATCGTTCCGCTTCGATGAGAAGGTGACACGTATCGCGGTAGAAGACGGAAAAGCCGTTGGAGCGGTTACTGAGAAAGCAAGGCATGCCGCGGATATTGTCGTATCGAATATGGATGTCTTCCCCACCTATAAAAAATTGCTTTCCGACCAGCAACAACCAAAAAAGGTGCTGGAACAAGAACGTTCCAGTTCGGCTCTCATTTTCTATTGGGGAATTTCCAGGGAATTTCCCGAATTGGACCTGCACAATATTCTGTTCAGTGAAAACTACCCAGAGGAATTTGAGGCGATATTCAATCAAAAATACTTGCATGACGACCCTACGGTATACCTCAACATCACCTCAAAAGAAGGGGGCACCGACGCGCCGAAAGGCCATGAAAATTGGTTCGTGATGATCAATGCCCCCGGAAACTATGACCAAGATTGGAACGTTTTAAGAAAAAAAGCACGGCAGTGGATCATCGAAAAAATAAACCGATGCTTGGGAACGAATATCGAGGACTACATTACGGAAGAACATATTTTGGATCCCAAAGGTATCGAAGCGAGCACCAGTTCATACCGGGGAGCGCTTTACGGTGCGGCGAGTAACGACAAGTTCGCCGCTTTTTTAAGACATCCCAATTTTAGCAGGAAAATCGACAACCTCTATTTCTGCGGTGGTTCGGTACACCCGGGCGGCGGCATACCACTTTGTCTGCTATCGGCTAAAATAGTGGCCGACCTGGTACCCAAAGCGAACCCAGTATGATGGATACCCTGAAACGGCACAAAAACAAGTTCTCCATATTTTTGGTATGGTTGTTCCATGTGTCCGCCTTAGTGGGAATTACCTTGGGACAACAAGAGTGGTTCGTTACCAAAACACCCTTGAACCTAACGGTAATGTTGCTGCTATTTCTATGGGTCTACCCCATGGACACCAAAAAAAAGTACGGTACCTTTCTATTGTTTATGATGCTGGGGATGTTCGCCGAGTGGATAGGTGTGCATTATGGGGTGTTGTTCGGTTCCTATGCATATGGCGCTAATTTTGGCCCGAAATTGGATGGCATTCCTTATCTGATCGGTGTCAACTGGGCCTTACTTACCTTCGCTACCGCCGCAATCACAAAAAAAATAGTGGCCACCCCTATTGCCAAGGTCATCTTGGCCAGTTTGCTCATGTTGGTCTTGGATTTTTTAATGGAACATACCGCACCGTTATTCGACTTTTGGACTTTCGAGGGCGGTTTGGCAGGTTGGTGGAACTACATCTGTTGGTTCCTGCTGGCAGCGATATTGCAGTTGATGTTGCATCTTTTTAAAATTACGGGAAACTTCCGCTTTAGCTTGCACCTCTACTTGGCGCAGTGTGTATTTTTTGGATACCTATATTGGTATCTATAACCACTCTTCCAGCGGAGCCGTTCCTTCCCAAGTGCCTTCCGAGCGATAGGGTTGAAACCGCGAGAACAGTTCTTCGCGGTACCAATCGAGTTCACGTGTTTTTTTGATGGCCTCTTGATGGCCCTTACTACCGTAGGCGAAATCCATAAGCGCTTTTTTATTGGCCCATACGCTGAAGGTGGCCATTTGCATAAACGGGGCCTCGCCAATGCCCTTGGTAAAGAGCAGTCCTTTGTTCCCTTGTAGCGGTCGTTGCGATGCGGGTACGTGTTTCCAAAAACGCAGCAGTAACTTGGGTTTGATCGTAGCCCTGGTAATGACGGCGATCAGCGGATTTTCTTTCTGTAGTTCCCCAGACGGAACAAAAGGGTTACCGCCGTTCCATTCCCCTTTGGCCTGTATGTTTTTCATGTAGACCGTCCAGTGTTCGGCACTATTTTTTTCGTAGCGCCGCATGAGTTTGGAAGCGCTGAAAAAGTTGGTGGCGCTTTCCTCCGAATCCCATAGCTGTAATAATCCGTACACCGACCAGTCCGGAAAGGGATTAAATTCTGCCTTACCGCTTCCCATAAGTTTGTACAACTGTAATCCTTTGGTGCGGGACAAAGGGGCATGTGCGAACTGCATCATCCAAAACGCCCATAATTTCGATTTGAAAGATGGGTACTTAAAGAAAGTTAAGGTCGTCACTTGCGCCATTATCTTGATTTTGTTTTGCGATTACCATGGTCCGTCACCAAAACAACATCGATGCTTCATACGAAAACCGCGATAGGGACATTCTTAAAAAACGGAATTGCGTTGTTGAGTAGCGTAATCGAGATGGCCTTTTCAACACTAGTGCATGCCGCTGTCAAAAACCAAATCCATACTACTTTGCCAGCAGCCCATCCAACAGGTCCCTGACCTTGGTATTGTCCCAATCCGCAATATCATCGGCGCGCACCACAATATGTCCCTCCTTATCTATGATGTAGGACGATGGCACCGGTTCCGTGGCGACGGGGGCGGCATCCCCAATAATCAAATAGGTGACGGGAAAAGTAAACTTCTTTTCGGCCATAAACGCCTCTACCGGAGGGCGCTCTTCATTGGTAATCAAATAAAAATCTACCTGGTCGCCATAGTCGTCGTACAGGGTCTGTATCTCTTCCAGCTCCGCCGCACATGGAAGGCGCCATGAAGCCCAAAAATTGATAAAAACGACCTTTCCCTTCGAGCGTTCAAAACTAAAAAAATCCCAATTGGCGTCCTTTAACCTCCAGTCGTAATTGGGGATCTTTTTCTGGTCCGCAGACGCTTCGATATCCGGACGAAACGAAAAAAGGGAGTTCAGCCATACCTTACTATGGTACCCAAGAGGCGTCAAAAAAAGGGCCAAAACGATTCCAATGACCAACAGGGTAAGTATAGTGCTCTTTTTCATGTGATGTATTAACTAAAAACTCCTATGGCAACATAGGAGTTTTTACAACAGCGTTATCCCTTATCGTTATGCGGCATTTTCCCTTTTGATAACATTAAGGGCGGAACCTTCCCTAAACCAACCGATCTGGGCCTCGTTATAGGTATGGTTCGCTATAATGGTATCCTTACTGCCATCGGCATGCACCACTTCTAACGTTAAAGGGGTATCGGGCGCAAAGTCCGCGATATCCGTTAAATTAAAGGTATCGTCCTCTTGAATCAAGTCGTAGTCCGCCTCGTTCGCAAAGGTAAGACCGAGCATCCCCTGTTTTTTCAAATTCGTTTCATGTATTCTGGCAAAAGACTTTACCAACACTACTGCCACTCCCAAATGACGGGGCTGCATGGCAGCATGTTCCCTAGAGGAACCTTCTCCGTAATTATGGTCACCGATCACAACGGATTTGATGCCGGCCGCCTTATAGGCCCTTTGGGTATCAGGTACACCACCGTATTCCCCGGTGAGCTGATTTTTAACGAAATTCGTCTTTTTGTTGAAGGCGTTTACCGCTCCAATCAAAGTGTTGTTGGCAATATTGTCCAAATGTCCACGGAACCGCAACCATGGCCCGGCCATGGAAATATGATCGGTCGTACATTTACCAAAGGCCTTAATCAACAATTTCATTCCCTGTAATTGGTCGTTGGCCATTGGCACGAAAGGTTCTAACAACTGTAGGCGTTCCGAATCATCGGCTACTTTTACCTGTACTCCGGAACCATCTTCGTCCGGGGCCAAAAAGCCGGCGTCTTCCACTTCAAAACCTTTTGGCGGCAACTCCCACCCGGTAGGCTCTTCAAATTTTACTTCCTGCCCGTTATCATTGATCAGGGTATCGGTTATCGGGTTAAAATCCAATCGACCTGAAAATGCTATCGCCGCGGTGAGTTCCGGTGATGCTACGAAAGCATGGGTATTCGGATTCCCATCGGCACGTTTGGCAAAGTTTCTATTAAAGGAATGTACGATACTATTTTTAGGTGCGTTCTTGGGATCGTTATACCGTGCCCATTGGCCAATACAAGGTCCGCAGGCATTGGTGAAAATTTTGGCGCCCAATTTTTCGAAAGTATCCAAAATACCGTCACGCTCGGCGGTAAAGCGAACCTGTTCGGAACCAGGATTGATTCCCAGCTCGGCCTTCATCTTCAACCCTTTTTCCAACGCTTGTTCCGCTATGGAAGCGGCCCGGCTCAAATCCTCGTAGGAGGAATTGGTACAGGAACCGATAAGGCTCCATTCTACCTGCAAGGGCCAATCATTGGTGTTAGCCTTTTCCGTCATGGCATCTCCTACACTAGTGGAGAGGTCCGGCGTAAAAGGGCCGTTCAACAAAGGGCCTAATTTGGAAAGGTCGATATCGATGACCTGATCAAAATAGGCTTCAGGATTTTCATATACTTCGGTATCGGCGGTCAAATGTTCCCGCACCGCATTGGCGGCATCGGCTACATCAGAACGGTCCGTCGCCCTCAAATAACGCTCCATGGCGTCATCATACCCAAAGGTAGACGTTGTGGCACCAATCTCTGCGCCCATGTTACATATGGTTCCCTTACCTGTACAGGAAAGCGACAGGGCACCAGGCCCAAAATATTCTACAATGGCACCGGTTCCGCCTTTGACGGTAAGGATTTCCGCTACCTTTAATATAACATCCTTAGGAGCGGTCCACCCGGAAATTTCACCGGTCAATCGCACTCCGATAAGTTTGGGAAATTTCAGTTCCCAGGCCATTCCGGCCATCACATCCACAGCATCGGCACCTCCGACACCGATCGCCACCATTCCCAAACCTCCGGCATTTACCGTATGGGAATCGGTTCCGATCATCATCCCTCCTGGAAAGGCATAGTTCTCCAATACGACTTGATGTATGATTCCCGCTCCGGGTTTCCAAAACCCGATACCGTATTTATTGGATACAGACTCTAAAAAGTCAAAAACCTCGGCACTGGTGGCATTGGCCATCTTCAAATCGGTGGCCGCACCGTTCTTGGCCTGTATCAAGTGATCACAATGTACCGTTGTGGGTACCGCCACTTTTGGCTTTCCCGCTTGCATAAACTGTAACAGGGCCATCTGGGCGGTCGCATCCTGACATGCGATACGGTCGGGAGCAAAATCGACATAGTCCTTGCCCCGTTCGAAAGCCTTATTAGGGCTCCCGTCCCATAAGTGGGAATATAAAATCTTTTCGGACAGGGTCAGCGGCCGGCCAACAATACTTCTTGCCTTGTCAACGCTTTCCGCCATTTTGGAGTATACTCCTTTGATCATATCGATATCAAATGCCATTCTTGAAGTGGTTTATAAGTTATGCAATTTTACAAAGTTAAGAAATTCTTTACCCCATTTGAAATTTTTTGAACAGGATACCGAAGTTAAGGACCATAGCTTCCGACGATGTGGAAGGACCTTCCTATTATCCCTAAAACAAAATACTCCTAACACCCTACCCTTCTGATGCCCGTAAAAACCTATTTTCCATGAACGGTAAAAATTATCGATTAACACAATTAAGGTAAAAATGAACATATTTTTATGACCATGCCGATTCCTTTTCGTTTTTAAAACAACTACAATCAACCTCCTTCATTGAAGCACAATTGTTTAGGCAATTTGAAACATGCTTTGAACAAAATTCTATTTAGATGTTAAATAAGCATATCCGGCCCGTTTTTTTTTCCAAATACCAAAAAAGTAGGGATAAAAATTATATATTTCGCCGATTTAAACGTTTAACCTAATTAAAAATCAGTTATGAAGCACCTTTACCAACTTGGTGGCAAGAGCAGTTTTTTCTTGTTTGCGAAGTACTTTTTTCTAACACTTTGTCTTTTTTTCCTGATAGGATTGAAAGCACAAACGGCCAATTATGATGCGGCTACAGACTGGGATCCGTTTCCGGTAGACAATTTCAGCATCACCGAAGAGGCCGATGCTGACGCCGTTGACGGTTCAGCTATTAAAGTAAGTACATTGATCTCTACCGAAAACTGGTGGGAAGGATTGGTACAGACCTTTCAAAACAGCACGCCCGCTATTGTAAGTGGGAACGAATACACCGTAACCTTCCGGCACAAGGCGGATACCGACAGACAGGTTTGGGCCGTTATCGCAACAAGACCAACAGATACCTACGGTTCGGACGACACCAGATATTTTGAAGGATTTTTTGACCTCTCTACGGAATATCAGGAGTTCTCCTATACCTTCACCGCTACCGATGCCGATTCCGGTTCGGTACATGTACAATTGTACGCCGGTGGAAATGACACCGCTTTCTATGTTGATAATTTCGACATTACCGTTGTAGAGGGAACCACTCCTCCTGCAGATGAAGCGTATAACACAGTTGCCGATTGGGATGCTTTCCCCACGGATAACTTTGAAATTACCGAAGATGCGGATGCAGATGCATTGAACGGTTCCGCGATCAAAGTAAGTACTTTGGTCAGTACGCAAAACTGGTGGGAAGGACTCGTGCAGACCTTTCAGAACAACACCCCTGCCATTGTAAGCGGGAACGAATATACCGTAACCTTTCGCCATAAGGCGGAAACCGCAAGACAGCTTTGGGTAATTGTTGCCGCAAGGCCGACCGATACCTATGGTTCCGACGACAACAAATATTTCGATGGGTTCGTAGACCTAGCTACGGGATATCAGGAATACTCCTATACCTTTACGGCGGCGGATACCGATTCGGGATCGGTACACGTACAATTGTATGCCGGTGGTGACGATACCGCTTTCTCTATCGACGATTTTGATATTACCGTAGTAGAAGGGACCGCTCCTCCTGCAGAGGAGGCCTACGATACCGTTGCCGATTGGGATGCGTTCCCTGTGGACAACTTTGCCATTACCGAAGAGGCCGATGCAGATGCGGTAAACGGTTCCGCCATAAAGGTGAGTACGCTGGTAAGTACAGAAAACTGGTATGATGGTTTGGTTCAGACCTTTCAGAACAATACCCCTGCCATCGTTAGTGGAAACGAATACACGGTAACGTTCAGCCACAAGGCCGATGCCGACAGACAGCTTTGGGTAGTCGTTGCCGCAAGGCCGACGGACACTTATGGTTCGGACGACAATAAATATTTTGACGGGTTCATCGATCTTTCGACGGCGTATCAGGAGTTCTCCTATACGTTCACCGCTACCGATGCCGATTCCGGTTCGGTACATGTACAACTCTATGGAGGGGGCGACGATACCGCTTTTTATGTAGATGATTTCGATATTACCGTTGTAGAGGGAACTACTCCTCCAGCCAACGACGAAGCCTATGATACCGTTGCCGACTGGGATGCGTTCCCCACGGATAACTTCGAAATTACCGAGGAAGCGGATGCAGATGCCCTTAACGGTTCTGCCATTAAAGTAACGACCTTGGTCAGTACCGAAAACTGGTATGATGGCCTAGTACAAACCTTTCAGAACAATACTCCGGCCGTTATTAACGGTAACGAATATACGGTACGTTTCAGTCACCGTGCAGAGGCCGATCGCCAGATTTGGGTAACCATCTCGGGAAGACCGACGGACACCTATGGTTCCGATGATAATTCCTACTTCAGCGAGTTTATCAACGTTGGTACGGGCTACCAAGAATATAGTTTCACTTTCACTTCCACCGATATCGTTGACGGTACGGTACACGTACAGTTGTTTGGTGGCGGTGATGACACGGCTTTCTATATAGACGATTTCAACATTACAACGGGTAGCGACAATCCACCATTATCCGGTGATGAACCTTGGGAAGTTGTTGAACGATGGAACACCTATCCAACGGCGACCCTTATTCATGAAATCGTTGCGGACGACAATGCCGTAAACCAACAAGCCTTTAGAATTTCTGTTGACCCAAGCACTACTTTGGCCGATTCAGAATGGTACGATGCCGGGTTCCAGGTACTTCAGGACGAAGGTGTCGTGGAAGAAGAAGGAAAGCGTTATCAGGTTTCTTTCCGTTACCGTGCCGAATCTGACCGACAGGTATGGTTTGGATTGCGATCAAGACCATACAATACCTTTGGTACGGACGATACCGATTACTTTGGTAACTTCTTGAACGCGACCACAAACTATCAAGAGTTTATCCGTACCATAACGGTAGCCTCTCCGGATTCCATACCTTCTACCATATATACCTCTTTTTTCATGGGAGGAAGTGATGTTCCACTTTTTATAGATAACATTCAGATCGTGGAAGCCGAAGCACTGAGAACGGTACCGACCACCCTATATGTGAATCCTATCGGAAGTGATACCAATTCTGGTACAGCAAATACTGCCGAAGGTGCATTTAAAACCATAGGACAGGCCCTCTCGTCATTGATTCCGGGAGATACCTTGTTAATTGCGGACGGTCTTTATCAAGAAAATTCGCTTGCCTTGGAGAACATTAAAGGAACTCCAGAGCTTGTTACTACCGTAAAGTCCATCAACAAATGGGGCGCTAAAATAGAAGGGACCTCACAATACGATGAACTTTTGGCCATTGTCGACAGTGATTACATCGTTATCGATGGTCTAGAGGTATTCAACAACAACAATGTAGAGCTGGAAGATTGGAACGCAGGTATCGAAGCTACAGGATCGAACCATGTTACCGTAAGAAACGTATATGCCCACGATTGCGGATGTAACGGGGTAAGTGGTCGTGAAGGAGATTATTTTACCTTTGAAAACAATGTACTCCGAGACAATGCAAAAACCAACCCATACAACTGTAGTGGGATGAGCATTTATCAACCCATTGCTTTGGACGATGCTCCCGGTTTCCATATCATTATCAGAAACAACGTGGCCTTTGAAAACGAATGTAGACTTCCTTTTAGTCCCCGTGGATTTACGATCCCTACCGACGGTAACGGAATTATCCTCGATGACTTCAACCATACGCAGAGTGAAGGAATCCCAGCCTATACTCCTTCAACATTGGTGGAAAACAACCTTACCTTTAACAACGGTGGGGCGGGGATAAAAGTTTACGAAGTATCCAACGCGACGATACGTAACAATACCGCTTGGCACAACAACTACGTTTTGCGTGAGTTCACAGGTGGTTTGGGCGATATTGGAGCACAGGCCGTAGATGGAGCCATTGAAATTTACAACAATGTGTCCGTTGAAGAGTTCGGCCAGGAAAATGGGCATGGTTTGTTCGTACAGACCAAAGGATCTGCAACGGTGGCCATTAAAAACAATATTGTTGTTGGTTCAAGAAGTTTTGAAGGTGCTACACCTGTCGAAGAAAACAATACGTTCGTTTCGGTTAACCAACAGTCGTTTCCGGCCTTTGCCAATGCGACTACCGATGTAACGTTCCAGGACATTCAGGATTTCAGAAACTATTTTGGAATTCGCGAACTATCTCCTGCGATCGATGCCGGTGATACAGATCTGGGAGCCTCAAAAGATTTTGATGGCGTCGACAGACCGTTAGGAGCAGCTACCGATATCGGTGCTTTTGAAGGAGCTACCGATTCGGACGAGCCTTTACCAGCGGACGAGACACTTGTTTCCAGAATCCAAAATACCGAAACCCCATTGGTTATCGATGGTATTAAAGATGGTGCCTATATCGGCAGCAAGTATGACATTACCAAATTGTCGCCCACCTTGGACGACCCGACGGATGCCAGCGACCTTTCCGGTGTTTGGACTTCGTTATGGGACGAGGACAACTTATACCTTTTGGTGGAAGTTAACGATGAGGCCATCCAGAACGATTCTTCGGACTCGGCAAACGATGACAGCATCGAAATACACATCGATGGTGAAAACTCAAGGTCGGAAACCTATGAAAACGACGATCTCATATTTGTGTTGAGCGCCGGTGAAGAAGATAGCCTAGAAGAGTTGCTCGGTAACGATACTGCCGGGGTAACGAGCCAAATCGTTACTACGGAAACAGGATATACCGCAGAGATTTCCATTCCTTGGTCTACGATAGGCACCGTACCTTCCGACAGCCTTAAAATAGGATTGGACGTGCAATTGAACGATGATGACGATGGTGGAGAACGTGATAGCAAATTGGCATGGCAGGACCTCTTGGAGGACAACACTACCATTCCTTCCCGTTTGGGCGAAGGTTTGATCGTTGTATTGCCACCACCGCCAGCAGTTGTTCTCGCGCCTAGCCCAATAACTATCGACGGTGTCCAAGATGACTCTTGGGCCGAAGTTGAAGGAATTGCTATTGGAACGGAAGTTTCAGGTGAAATTACCGACAGCAATGATTTGGACGGTAGCTGGAAATCCCAATGGGACGAAAATGGCCTATACTTCTTCATTTCCGTTACCGATGATGACCTTCATAACGATAGTGATCAATGGTACGAGGACGATGGTATCGAAATTTATATCGATTCGGACAATAGCAAGAATACCACCTACGGTCCGGACGACCATCAATTGACCATTGGTTGGAACAACGGTAACCTTATCGAGGATACCAAGAACAACATTGGTGAAGGGGCTACGGTAGTTGTAGTGGATACCGATAATGGGTATGATGCGGAAGTTTCCATTCCATGGAGCGCTTTGAGCATTACCCCTTCGGCAGGACAATTCATTGGTTTGGATATCCACCTTATCGACGACGACGAAGGAGGACCACGATCAGGTAAACTTTCTTGGTATTCCCAGATCGACGAATCGTTTAGGGACCCATCCTTGTTCGGGGACATCTTCTTGGCGGGCGACAATACGCCACCAGTGGACGAAATGGCTTATGGAGAAGTTGGAAACACCTCCGGTACCGATGTGTGGACCTCGGTAGGTTATGAAAACTCCTATGACGACCCAGTGGTAGTGCTTGGCCCTATGAGCAACAATGGTGGACAACCGGGTACGCTTCGAGTACGAAGTGTCGAAGGAAACTGTTTTGAATGGCAGGTAGACGAATGGTACTATCTTGATGGTAACCATTTGAGAGAAAATGTGGGCTACATGATTGTAGAGTCCGGAACGCACACTATGGCGAACGGCCATAGTATTGTTGCCGGAAAAACCGATGTAAATATCGACTGGGTTACCGTTCAATTGCCGAACGTTTTTGAAGATGCCCCCGTAATCGTACCGCAAGTGATGACCGTAAATGGAAATCAGCCAGTGGACGCAAGGGTAAGAAACGTGACCTCTACAAGTTTCCAGGTAAAATTACAGGAAGAGGAAAATGGAGGAGATGGAACCGGAAATAGGGACCATTTTACCGAAACGATAGGATGGGTAGCTATGGAGCGGCGCACTTCCGATGGTAACGGAACAGCAATGTTCGAAATTGCCAATACCGGAAATGTTGTGGACCATAACGGGTATAACGTCAATTTTGAAAAGTCCTATACCAATGACAACAGAGTATTGATAGGGCATGATCAGACCACCAACGGTGGGGATGCCGGTACCATTAGGTATCGAACCAACAGTTATACCGCCAACAGTGTGCAGTTATACTTCCAAGAGGAAGCATCCAAGGACAGTGAGACTAATCATAAGACCGAAAAATATGGTTACGCGGTTTTTGGAAACGAAGGAAGCCTCTACAAAGGAACACCTGTTGCTAATAGTGCGACTACCGGGACAGCCGAAAGTGATGGGGTTATCGTATATCCGAACCCTACGTTCAACAGCGCCCGAATCAGTATCGCCGGCAAGCGAAATGTTAACGGAAGTGTATTGGTAATGGACCTTTCGGGGAATACCGTGTTACAAACGAGTTTCTCCGAGTTCAGAAATCAAATCGATGTATCGAAATTGCCGAGAGGCCTTTACATTGTCCGCATTGAAGCTAAGGGCATTTCCAAGACGGTTAAACTGTACAAGCAGTAATAAAAGGTATACCGTATTAAACATACGGTAATGGAGTACAAGGGCATCTAAAAGAGTATTCTTTTAGGTGCCCTTTTTTTATTGGGCCTACTCAATTTTAACCATAACGAATTCGAGGAGGTTTAGGAAGTGTCGTTTTAACAGGTATTAGCCGGCGCTACCCCAAAACATAAATAATACGGTAAGGTGATTTTATAAACTAGTTACTTTTTGATCCTGCCCATCTTCAAAAAAATAGGGAAACGGATATCCTTCTGTTCTTCTATTTTCCATAACGGTGCTATTTGTGATACAAAGGCCTTTACAGGGTCTTTTCCCGGATGTTTTTTGCGATAGGTTTGTACACTTGACCAAGAGTTCAGATATCCTACAAAGTGTTTTAGATTCCAACGTACCTGAATGAAATGGCTTTCCTTGGAAACGATTTGTTGAAAATCCAGTGGAATGTGTGCATATGCGGTATCCACATGTTTTCTTCGGGCATTCCAGTACGGGCCTATCACTTGGCTATAAAAAGAGTCGATATGCTCGTCCAATGCAGGGGCTATCCGAAGTAACCCGTATCCCCAAACTGCCAACACCCCATTATTTTTGGACACCCTGAAGACTTCCCGGTTGAATGCATCAAAGTCGAACCAATGAAGCGCTTGGGCCACGGTGATCAAATCAAAACTATTATCGGCAAAGCTTGTATGTTCCGCTCCCGATACCGAATAGGAAATAGCTTCGTGCACAGGAGCCTGTGCCAATTGGGACGAACTGATGTCCGTTGCCATAACCTTATCGAAATACGGCGCCAAAGCAAGGGCCACTTGCCCATTACCGGTACCGCAATCCCAACATTGGGCTGTTTGGTTTACATGCCCGATAATTTCTTGATAAAGTTCTTTCGGATAGGACGGTCGAAACTTTTTATAGCTTTCGGCCTGTTCGGAAAATAAATCGAAGGATGCTTTCATGTATTTCTTGTCATCCGTGGTAATACCGGTTAAAAAAGTGCCCTGATAATCGTTTCTTCCGTGATGCCTTCTGCCTCGGCCTTATAGTTTTTAATGATCCGGTGTCGCAGGATGCCCATAGCCACCGCCTGTACGTCCTCGATATCGGGTGAGTACTTTCCATTTACCGCGGCGTGCGCTTTCGCGCCCAACACCAAATTTTGTGAGGCTCGCGGTCCGGCGCCCCAATCGATGTATTGTTTTACATAATCACTTGCCGTATCCAGATTGGGCCGGGTGGCGTTTACCAAACGTACGGCATAATCGACTACATTGTCGGGTACCGGTATACGCCTGACCAATTGCTGTACGTTGAGAATTTCCTCGGTGGTAAAAAGAGCATCTAGCTGATAGGTGGCGCCGCCGGTGGTCGCTTTTACTACCTGTATTTCCTCTGCTATGGAAGGATACTTTAATTCTATGGCAAACATAAAACGGTCCAACTGTGCTTCCGGTAAAGGGTAGGTCCCCTCCTGCTCAATGGGGTTTTGGGTGGCCAGAACAAAATAGGGAAGTTCCAAACGGTGCTGTTTCCCGGCAATGGTCACCGAACGTTCCTGCATAGCCTCCAACAATGCCGCTTGAGTTTTCGGCGGTGTCCGGTTAATCTCGTCCGCCAGAATGATATTGGAAAAAATAGGCCCTTTGATGAACTTGAAATTTCGATTTTGATCCAGTACCTCGCTTCCCAAAATATCACTGGGCATCAGATCGGGGGTAAACTGTATCCGCTTGAAATCCAACCCAAGGGTCTGTGATATGGTGTTCACCATAAGGGTCTTTGCCAGCCCGGGAACGCCGATAAGCAAGGCGTGACCTCCAGTGTATATCGATAACAGTATTTGATCGATTACCTCGTGTTGGCCGACGATTACTTTAGCTATTTCTTGTTTTAGGGATTGGTGTTTTTGAACCAGTTGGTCAATTGCGGAAACGTCAGACATATTATTTTTTCATCCAATTGTTAGCGAATTCACAGTCTTTTCTGGATTCGTTGACACTGATATACGTGTCCTTTATATGTTTGTCCATCCACTCTTTGATGGTTTTGTACTGCTTCTCGGTAGTAGCCAATTGCTGAATTTTCATATAGTCCTTGGAGAAATCCGCAACATGTTCATCATAACGATTGGTCACCCGTAGCAACTTTAAAGAAGGTCCGCCACCGCGCTGATCCTGTTCCAGCAAGGGTCGCGATATTTCATCATCTTTTAGGTTGCGTACCTGATTGTATAGTTTTGGGTCCATTTTGGTAAGTTCAAACCTTGAATCAAAATTAATGGGGTTGCGCAGTACCCCTCCATCGTATTTGGTTTCCTCTTCGTCAGAAAAATTCAAAGCGGCCTGGGCGAAGGTATACTTCCCGTCCAAAATATGCTGTCGTATGGTATCCAGTTCCGCACGTGCATTCTCCATGGCCTGTTTCGAAATTTCCGGTTGTATCAAAATATGCCTAACATCCCGTTCCTGCCCCCTAATCTTTTCGATATACATAATATGATAACCGAACATGGTCTTGAAAGGGTCGGATACCGCGCCTTCTCTCAAGCTAAAGGCAACGTCCTTAAACTCTTTCACATAGCCCGATTGCTTGGTGATGCCTTCGATCAACCCGCCTTTTGTTTTGGTCGGTCCTTGCGAATACAGAATGGCCTTTACGCTGAAGCTCGCTCCGTTATCCTCTACATCGGCCTTTATTTTATTGAGTTTATCGAGTACTACCTGTATTTCCGCATCAGTGGGTTCGGGTTGTTTTACAATTTGGGCGATTTCCAGCTCGGCGCCAAAAACCGGCCGTTCGGACTCGCTTATTTTGTTAAAGAACTGACGCACCTCTTCCGGGGTAACTTCTACTTTTGAAACAATTTCCTGCTGCATTTTTTCGGAGAGCATCCGAAGCTTGTTAATTTTATAAAGCTCCTCCCTAAAACTCGTTTCGTCCGGTTTTTTGTAGTACCGCAATACTTTATCCATTGATCCGATCTGCTGTACCAAGGACTGCAATTGCCGCTCTCCCTGTGCATTTACCTCGTCGTCGGAAACCAATATACTGTCCTGTACCGCTTGGTGTGCATACAGCCGATCTTCCATTAACTTGCCCAACAACCCGCAACGCGTAAGCCCTTCCGTTGCCGCTCCTTGGTTTTTAAGGTCGATCAAGGTTTTTTCGATATCGGATTCCAAAATGACATAGTCCCCTACAACGGCCGCGATACCGTCCAACTTTACCCTTTTAAAGGTACTTACCGTATCCTTTTTTATAGCACTGTCCATCCCCATGGCCATTTCTTTATCTTCGGGTACCGGGTTTATCGTTTCAACGATACTGTCGTTCGATTGTGCTCTGGAAAAACCGAGGGCCAAAATGGCTATTCCGATCAATAGCTTTGTTTTATTCTTCTTCATAAATTTCAAAATCGTTGTCTTTTATTGCTTCGTCTATTATTTCGACTTCCAATTTCCGTACATAGTCCAACCGTCTTCTGCTCAACAATACCTGTTTCAAAGTGGGTTCAATAAACGAAATCGGCGCTACATCGTTGGACCGTAACAGGTTAACGACCTTGCCCAAATATACCCCCTTTGCATCCTCCAACTCAAAAAATTGTGATTTTTTTAAGTGTCTATCGCGGTTGTCCTGCGTTAACGGGGGAATCTCGGTGATGACCCGTGAAGCGGGAATCCAAATGGAATCGTTAAAATTAAGTTTCTTGAACTGTACCCCAATGGAATCCAAATAGGCCACGTCCTTGGTATTGAACCGTTTCAAACGTTGTTTCACTTCATCCTTGTTCAAAAATTGTTTGGGCAATTCAACATAGCGCAATTGAACGATGGTCTCTTTCAATAAAAAGTTCTTTTGCTCTTTTTTATAAAACGATTTTAACTGGGCGTCGCTTACCGTACTGTCGCTTCCCTGATGTACCAAAGCCTCCTTGTAGGCGCGGGTATAGAGGTCGCTCTTGTAGTTTGCCACCAATTTATCGAACTCGGCCAACTTGTCTTCCGGTAGGTTGATTTTTGCTTTGGCCAATAGTAATTGCTTGGATGCCCAATTGTTAATGTAATTGGTAACGAAGGACACACTGTCCTCCCGAGATATGGATTTGGACATTAAGGGTGCGATATCGGACCGATAGAGATAGGATTCCCCTACCCTGGCCAGCGGTAGCTCTTCCTTCTTTTCGGACAAAACACCTTTACATCCCACAACGAGAGCTGCCATTGCCAACAGCGCAATAAAAAAATTCCTAATATTCACAGCGTTTTTTGAATCTTATAAGGCGCAAAAATAGCAATTACGGACTGGTAGCCAAAGTCTTGCTTTATTCGTTAACAGATTTTTATGTACACCCGGTAATTTAGTACTTTCGTGTCGGTGAATCGAATCGCCCTTTTTAACGGCATATTTTGAATCGAAAAATAAAACTTATTTGGGACTTTAGGGGACCTGCCGCGGCAAAGACGGCCGAACATCACGAAAAGCATTTGAAAGAATTCATTGCTGCGGAATCCACATCGTTGAACATTACCGGTCATACGCATTTTGGGGAATTCCATAGTATTGCCTATATGGTGGTAGCGGAAAACGAAATGATTGCGGTCCGCGATGCCTTAAAACCCCATAGAGGGGAAGTTTTTGAGGATAAAATCAGCTAAAATATATTGAAGTGGTTTAAACTTTTTAAATCGGCTAAAAAATGATACTTTTTCACACTTTTTTCGACTTTTTATCCTTCCGTAACGCTGCTATGCAACTCAAAAAAGGCTTCAAAAGGGCAAAAAATCATTTCCCGAAGCATCGGGATCGCTTCAATCCAAAAAATTTAAATCACTTCATTTTGATGAAAAACCACCTAATGTTTATCGCCCTGATCATTATTTGCTGTGTTTCCTGTGCGAAACAAACCGAACAGATCGGAATATTGGAAACGGTACTCGCCTCGGAAAACCCGAACATAAAAACGGTGATGGACGACTTGGAACGGTACCAAGTGCAAATACGGTACACCCGAATAGATCGGAGAAATGACAGCGTATTGTTTACCGCGTACGATTTTCAGGTAAACGACAGCCTATATTTTTATCCGGCGAGTACGGTAAAGTTTCCAGCGGCAGTGGCCGCATTGGAACAGCTGAACCAAACGGACACCCTCGACCGGGATACCCGTTTCTACATTGAGGGCGACTCGGTAGAGACCACTTTTTCCAATGAAATATCCAAAATTTTTGCGGTCAGCGACAATGCCGCGAACAATCGTCTGGTAGAATTTTTGGGTCAGGACGCGATTAATGAGCGATTGCGGAACAGGGGCGTTGGCCCGGTTCGCATTGCACATCGCCTGGGGTACCGTTCGGACGATGTGACCACCTTACCATTGATCGTGTATTTGAACGACAGTACCACTGCCACCACCGTCCCTACCATTAATTCGGTGATACGCCCATTGGATTTAAAAGGCACGGAAAAAGGCAAAGGGTATTATGAAGACGATGCGCTTGTTTCGGAACCTTTTGATTTTAAGCTGAAGAACTATTTTCCGTTAAGCGCGCAGCAGGAGCTACTGAAAAGAATCGTTTTTCCAAAAGCCTTCCCAAAAAACGAACGGTTCGACCTTAGCGACGATCAGCGGGACTTTTTATTAACGGCAATGCACAGCCTCCCGAAAACCGTAGGCTACGATGCCGAGACTTATTACGATAGCTATTGTAAGTTTTTCATGTTCGGGGACAAAAAAGACCCCATTCCCGACACGATTAAAATTTACAACAAAGTAGGATTCGCCTATGGTACCCTTACCGACAACGCCTATATTGTCGACGATACGAACAAGGTCGAATTTTTGATCTCGGCCACCCTTTTGGTGAACCGGAACGGTATTTTTAACGATGACCAATATGAATATGAGGAGATCGGAATTCCTTTTTTGGCAGAACTGGGAAGGGCTTTATACGATCTAGAGGCAAAACGCAGGAAATAGCGCTCTCAATACTACAGTTGTAAAACGATTTTTTTTGGTACGGATAAACAAATATTTAAGCGAGGTAGGCTATTGCTCAAGAAGGGCGGCCGATAAGCTCATCGAGCAGGGCAGGGTAACCATCAATGGGAGCGTTCCGGAAATGGGAACAAAAATTTCCCCGACGGATACCGTGCGGGTCGACGGTGAAATCGTAGGTGCCGCAAAATCAAAACCGGTATACATCGCCTTTAACAAACCCATAGGAATCGTTTGTACCACCGATACCGGGGTGGAAAAGGACAACATTATCGATTATATCAACTACCCCTCGCGTATTTTCCCGATCGGCAGATTGGACAAACCCAGTGAAGGCCTCATTTTTTTGACGAACGATGGCGATATCGTAAACAAGATACTACGGGCACGCAACCATCACGAAAAAGAATACGTCGTTACCGTGAACAAACCCATTACCCCCATGTTTTTAAAAAACATGCGCAACGGGGTTCCCATACTGGATACGGTAACCCGTAAATGCGAGGTAGAGCAGCTAGATCGCCATACCTTCAAAATCATACTTACCCAAGGATTGAACCGACAGATACGGCGCATGTGCGAGTATTTGGAGTATAAGGTCACCCGTTTAAAAAGGGTTCGCATCATGAATGTACGTTTGGATGTCCCGGTAGGCAAATGGCGCGATCTCACCGACCAGGAACTAAAGGAGATTCAAGACCTAGTGGCCGATTCTTCAAAAACCCATGAATGAGCCCGGTATTTTAGGGTATCAATATTCAAACGGCAGTACGGTCGCCCACTGATTTTGCCAGCTGTAGCGTTTCTGCCTCGCGCGCACAAAAGCGTTCCAAAGGGCCATAAATAAAGTATCTCCCTATCAAAAGAGACAGCTTGGGGCCTTCATAATGATATCTTTGCGGTAAAACGGTTTTATGGATTTTATCATCCTTTTGTTTCTTTGTTTTGTTTTTTTAGGAGGCGTACTGTCCCTATTGTTTTTGTTGAAGAAAAAAGGAGATCGCATGGCCAACGTCCTGCTTGCCCTCTACACGTTTTTGTTTTCCACTGAACTACTCAATAATGCCCTACGCTGGTCGGGCGCCATAAAAACAGAGCGCTTTGTTCACTTTAATCTGGTCCATTTTCCCTTGTGGACGATCTATGGCCCTCTATTATATATTTATGTGCGAAGGGTAGTCACCTTAAAGGGGTTTCATTGGAAGGACCTCTTTTTTTTGATGCCAACATTTCTTATCGTAGGCACGCTATTCCCTTTTTACAAAATGAACGCGGCCCAAAAACTGCCCATCGTTCTTGAGGGAAAGGAGTTTCAATTTGTTCCATGGCCATGGTATGGCATATGGCTGGTGGTCGCCTTGCTCTTCTTTTATGCTTTCTTCACCTATTTTCGATTTTGGCAGAACAAAAAGATCGGTTACCGGGAAAACCAATGGATGAAATGGTTCGTTGGCTCATATTTCGGATTTGCCTTTATGTTCGGGTCGTACATTTTCCTGGTTTGGTTCGGACTGCTCGACCCCAAATACGATTACTTTGTTGATGTCGTAATCGTGTTTTTTATTGCACAATTGGCCTTTTTTGGCTTTGTACAACCGGAGGTGTTCGAGGGCAAGGCCATAGAAAAAATACTCCCGTTCGTCAAATATCGGAAAACCGGTCTGTCGGATGCCCTCTCCCTGGAAATGAAAAAAAAGCTGCTGCGAGTCATGGAAACGGAAAAACCCTATTTCAATAACGAATTGCGGCTCGACGACTTGTCGCGTTTGATGAACCTGTCGCGCAACCACACCTCTCAGATCATCAATGAACATTTCAACCTCTCTTTTTTCGACTTCATCAACAAGTATAGGGTTATGGAAGCCAAAAATTTGCTGATGAAAAACGATGAAAACAAATTGAACATGACCCAGATCGCCTATGATGTCGGTTTCAACAACAGGGCCTCCTTCTACAAGGCTTTTAAAAAGTTTACCGAAGTAAACCCTACGGCCTATAGGGAACGGGCGAACGCCTCCTAATACCATTTCTGGTTTTAAATTACCTGCAAAGGCTGTAAAGGTTTACAAGGAGATACAACTATACGGGTCATGGCGCTTACATTTACTTTAAATGATAGGCCGACATGAAAATTGCTCTTTCGCCAGTGTTATATGTTTTTTTGATTATCCTGTTCTTACTGGGATGCAACAGCAACGCGCCCAGCGTAGCAACGTCTTTTCCGTTATTGGGAACTTGGGAAGTAAAAAGCATTGCATGGATCTCAAAAGATACAGTGCACACCATTGCCAAGGCGCAACCGGGTATGTTTCTTTTTACCCCTACCGGATATAGTATGATGTGGACCCCAACACCAGGGCCGCGTACACCCTTTCGTAAATTGGCCGCACCCGATAGCCTGGAAATCAGATCGGGCTTTGCATCGATTGTATTCAATGCGGGCAGTTACCGATATACCGATAGTACCTTGGTTACAACGGCAAAAATTGCGAAAGTACCCGGTTTCGAAAAAGGGACACAATTTTACGGTTACCGTATGCTTGGGGAAAAACTACAACTTACCATGTATGATGAAACCTATCCCGATGGTACAAAACCGGACTGGTCCGGAACTTGGAAGACCCGGTTCATTTTAGAAAAGATAATACCAAAAACCATCGCAAAACCCCCTCTATATGAAAACAAAGCACTGCAAATCAATTAAATACATTTAAAAAATAAGAAACTTTAACAATAGAGTATAGTACGAAACCATTAAATTTTAAGTAACTTTAAAGGACATTAGCTTTAAACGACAACGATATGAGACAGCCAACACTACTTTTTAAAAAATCCTTCTTTATGGTCTTGATGACCATTGCCATGATGGGGGTCCACCAAACGGGGAGCGCCCTTTACTTTCAGGACGACACGGTAAAAAGCGAATTCAAACAATACAAAGGAGAGGTTATGGACAAGGATTCCAAAAAACCTTTGGTGTTCGCAACACTTTCCTTGGAGGACACCAACATCAGTACTGTAAGCAATACCGAAGGGGAATTTTTATTAAAAGTCCCAAAGGATATAGAAGAGGCACGGGTCATCATCTCATTTTTGGGATACAAGACCGTTACCTTCCCATTGAGCGAGATGACCCAGGGAAACAATAAAATTTCCATGGAGGTATCGGTCGTGGAACTGTCGGAGGTAAACCTCAGTATCCCTAAGGACGCTAGGGCCCTAGTGCAGGAGACCCTCCGCAAAAAAGGCGAGAATTATTTTGACGACCCTACCTTGATGACCGCATTTTACAGGGAAACCATCAAGAAACGCAGAAAGAACGTATCCCTTTCCGAAGCGGTAGTGAATATTTACAAGACCCCCTACAGTTCTACCCGTAAAGATGCCGTTAAGCTGTTCAAGGCACGAAAAAGCACGGACTATTCCAAGCTTGATACCGTTGCATTAAAGTTACAGGGCGGACCTTTTAATGCCCTTTTTGTAGATATCATGAAATATCCGGAGTATATTTTTACCAAAGAGACCATGGTACATTACAACTTCACCTTTAATCGCTCCACTAGAGTAAACGACAAACTCCTTTATGTAGTAGACTTCAAACAAAAAAGTGCGGTCGGTGAACCACTTTATCAAGGAAAGCTATATATCGATGCCGAAAACAAAATCCTGACCAGCGCGATATACAATATGAACATTACCGACAAGGAAAAAGCGGCCAAGTTATTTGTCCGTAAAAAACCCGCCAAAGCTTCGGTATGGCCTACAGAAGTGGCCTACCGTGTCGATTATCGGGAAAAAGATGGAAAATGGTATTACGGCTACAGCAACGTACTGCTCGAATTCAAGATCGACTGGGATAAAAAATTATTCAATTCGGTGTACAGCATGACCTGTGAGATGGCCGTGACCGATTGGGAAAAGAACAATGCCGGAAGCACTCCAAAAATGAAGGACCGCATGAAGTCATCCATCATTTTGAACGATGAGGCCATAGGGTTCGCCGATCCCGATTTTTGGGGAGAATACAATATCATTGAGCCCGAGAAATCCATAGAATCGGCCATAAAGAAAATACGTCGACAGTTAAAACGATCAAAAAGTCAGGGCGGCACCTCCGCGCCAGCGCCATGATGGTATTTTTTTATTGAAAAAGGAAGCCGCTACCGAATCCATTTCGGGGCGGTTTTTTTTTGTCCGCCACCGGCCCCTATTCGCTCTTTAACGAAAAGGGCCGAAACACCATATAAAAAAAGGACGTTGACCAGGAAAATCCCTACTACCATTTTTGCTTTAAAGTAACCCAAATAAAAAGCAGTCATTTTTTGCTTGGACGAAAAAGAAAAGTCTAGCATAGCAGTAGCTACGGTTATTTTTTACTTTGAAGTATAAACGGAAAAGGGCAATTTTTAATGGGTAATTTTAAGGTGGAAATGGTATACCGGGGAGACCCCAGTTTTCAGGGAAAACGGTTTCACGGAAACCTTCGTAAAAAACAGGGTCAGAACCGTTTATCTTTGCAAGACCGACCAATTTAGGACGTTACCAAATAAAATAAAAAAAAAGCCGTTTAAATTTTAACACTTTATGTACTACCACTTAAAAAGCCATATATGAAAAACGTATTACCCAGGTTTCAAAGGCCTTTACAAGGAATTGCAGAACCAAAAACCGATGTATCCTATTGGGATAAGGCCATGGATGCTTACGACGCGAAAAGCTATCGCCAATCGCTCATAGAAACCATCAATTACATCAATCCCGCAATTCTTGCCAACAAAAATACTGCCGAAGACCTCAACTTGGTACACAATCAGGGTTCTGCCGAAATTCAGGTAAGCATCGATCAGAATACCTTTTCGGTAAAGGCACCGTTTTTACGAATTGCCGAAGGAACCAATAAGGTAGCCCTGTTCAGAAAGGTGGCCGAAGTAAACTTCGCCCCGCTGACCTTGGCACAGATACACCTTAGCGGTAAAGAACTATGGTTCGAATTTTCCATGCCCATTACCCTTTGCCAACCGTATAAGGTATATGACGTACTTCGGGAGATTTCGGTATTTGCGGATGACTATGATGATGAATTCGTAGAAAAGTACAAGGCCGATTTCTATAAGGAGTCCAATACCCAACCGCTTACTGGCGAAGAGGCGGAAACGGCATGGCAACAGATCTCCGATATTTTGGAGGACTACAAGAACTATAGCGCCTTTTTTAAGGAGAAAAGATGGAACGACTTTCAATGGGACATTACGGTAATCTCCATTTTAAAAATAGTGAACATGCCGTATACCCATGGTGCTCTTCGGACGAAGCTCCAAGAATATGTGACCAATATGTTCGATGGAAAGATCGATTTTCAGTACCGTATCGACAAGGGTACCAATTTTATGCAGGAGCTCCTTCAAAAATCCAAGGAAGACTATCTGAAAGATCTTTATCATGCAGATGCCTTTATCTCCTTAAAATGGAGAAGTTCGGTGCAAATACTTCAAGATGAAGTAAAACGTTTTGAAAACACGGTAAACTCCTATGTGAAAAATCAGGACAATTTTGCACTCTGCTACTACCTTCAGTTTAACTTTTTGTACATGCTTTATAATTTTAATGTTGAGGAACATCAGAAAAATGCCATTTATGATGTACTGGAAAGTGTTGCGGGACTAGAACCCAACATTGCCGCCCCAAAGCTATTGAAAACCTATTATGCGTTTTTAGATGGTAAAACACATACTGCGGCCGGCAAAACCAAAGGAAAAGGATTTTTCGCCAAACTTTTCGGATAACCAATCTCAATAAAGAAATTACAATGGAAAATATAAAAAAATCAGTTTATAAGATTATCACGGCCTCTGGAACGGGAAGTGGTTTTACCATTAGCGGTAAAAATTACATCATTACCAATTATCATGTGGTTGCCGGAGAAAAAACGGTAGCTGTAGAAGATTATAAAAAGGACCGGTCGGTCGCCAATGTGGTAATGGTCAACCCTGAGGTAGACTTGGCCTTTTTACATGTGGATGGTTTTGAAAATACGGAAACCGGTATTACCTTGGAAAACGATGTGATGATCACGAACACCAACAAGACCTATATCCATGGTTTTCCGTTCGGAATGCCCTACACCATTACGGAAGGGATTATATCATCTACCAACCAACCTATGGGCTCTCGGCATTACATTCAAACGGATGCCGCAGTAAACCCTGGAAATTCCGGTGGTCCCATGCTTAACGAAGCGGGCAACCTGATTGCGGTAACCACATCGAAGTTTACCAATGCCGATAATGTCGGTTTTGGTATCAAACATTCGGATCTGGCCAAAGAGCTGGAAGATTTTACCTATGTCGACAACGCCTACCGTGTAAAATGTAATTCCTGTGATAACTATATGGAAGAACAGGGCGAGTTTTGCAACAATTGTGGGAACAATATGGATATTTCCATATGGGAAGAATTTGAAAAAAGCCACTTCGCAAACTTTGTTGAAGAAGCCTTGACGGAACTGGGCATGAATCCCGTTATCGGAAGGGCAGGAAAGGACTTTTGGGAATTTCACCAAGGCAGTGCCCTAATTCGGATTTTTGTCTTCAAACGGGATTATTTGGTTGCGACCTCCCCCTTGAACAAACTCCCGAAAAGCAATCTGTCAGAATTGTTGGAATACCTGTTGGGCAACAATGTAAGCCCTTACACTTTGGGTATTCATGAAAATAAGATCTTTCTATCGTACCGTACCCACTTGTCCGATATTTTTACGGACCATTCCAGTACCATCAAAGAAAACATCAAGAACTTGGCCCTGAAGGCGGACGACCTCGATAACTTCTTTATCGACACTTACGGTTGTGAGCTTTCCATGGAAGCTAAAGATGTATAATATTTTTAGGCCGGTACGCTGGTATCATGAAAAGAAAAAGCCCCTTGTAGGGGCTTTTTTTATACCATGTATCGGTGTATTTTAATTGGCTACTTCGCTAATGAATTTAAGCCGATACAACCGAAGCTCTTCGTCCTCATAGTCGCCATCAAATTCTGCGGAGGCCAGTTCAATATCATCCGTTTCCGCTTCCAAAAAATAATCGTGCATTTCTTCTTGCTGGTCTTCATCAAAAAGTTCGTCGATCCAATAGCCCAAATTGAGTTTGGTACCGCTGAACACGATCTGCTCCATTTCCTTGATCAGTTCGTTCAATTCCAAACCTTTTGAAGAAGCAATATCGTCCAACGGAAGTTTTCGATCCACATTCTGGATGATATATAGTTTAAGGGCCGAGTTGGCCCCGGTCGATTTGACCACAAGATCTTCCGGCCTGGTAATATCGTTTTCGGTGACGTATTTGGAAATAAAATCTACAAAGGGCTTCCCATATTTTTTTGCCTTGCCCTCTCCCACTCCATAAATCTGTTGCAGTTCGGCAAGGGTTATGGGATATTTGAGTGCCATATCCTGCAAAGAAGGGTCCTGAAAAACCACGAACGGAGGAACCTCTAACCGATCGGCCTGGGACTTCCGTAAACTTTTCAATTGCTTGAGTAGTTTTTCGTCGCATACGCCTCCGGACTTGGCGGCGCTTACAATAGCATCGTTCTGTTGATCGCTATACGAGTGGTCCTTGGTCATCATAAAAGAACCTGGCGCCTGTAAATAATCGTTCCCGGCGGCGGTAACGTGCAATACGCCATACTGTTCGATCTCTTTGTGCAACAGCCCTGCGACCAGTGTTTGTCGAATAAGCGCCATCCAATATCCTTCATCCTTATCGGAACCGATACCAAAAACTTCTTTTTCGTTGGTCTTGTGGGAGGTCATCATGGCATTCACCTGGCCCATCAAGGTTTTTACGATTTCCCGTGACTTGAACTTTTCGCTGGTAGCCCGAACCGTGTTGATCAGCTTGATCACATTGTCCTTGGCCTCTTCCTTTATTTTCGGATTGCGGACGTTATCGTCCATATCGGCACCTGCACCGTTTACATCGTCAAAGGATTCCCCAAAATAATGCAATATAAATTTCCGTCGGGACATGGAAGTTTCGGCGTATGCCACTACTTCCTGCAGAAGTGCATTTCCAATTTCCTGCTCGGCCACCGGTTTGCCCGACATGAATTTTTCCAGTTTTTCGATGTCCTTGTACGCGTAAAAGGCCAGACAGTGCCCTTCTCCGCCATCGCGGCCCGCACGCCCCGTTTCTTGATAATAACTTTCGATACTTTTTGGGATATCGTGATGGATTACAAAACGTACATCGGGCTTATCGATGCCCATCCCAAATGCAATGGTCGCTACCACAACGTCCACATCCTGCATTAAAAACATATCTTGGTACTTTGATCGTGTTTTGGCATCGAAACCTGCGTGATAGGGAACGGCACTTACCCCGTTCACCTGAAGTACCTGTGCCAACTCCTCCACCCGTTTGCGGCTCAAACAATACACGATGCCCGACTTTCCCGAATTTTTCTTTACAAAACGAATGATATCGGCATCCACATTTACCGTTTTTGGGCGTACTTCATAAAAAAGGTTCGGCCTATTGAACGATTCCTTGAAAACCGTAGCGCCACCAATGGCCAAATTTTTCATGATATCTTCCTGCACCTTTGGCGTTGCCGTTGCCGTGAGCGCGATTATCGGAATATCGTCCCCAAGGCGGTTGACAATGGCCCTTAGATTGCGGTACTCCGGACGAAAATCGTGGCCCCATTCCGAAATACAGTGCGCCTCGTCCACGGCCAAAAAAGACAGCGGTACCGACTGTAAAAATTCTACATATTCCGGTTTGGTCAACGACTCCGGTGCTACATATAATAATTTGGTAATACCCGAAACGATATCCTCCTTTACCGTTTTGATCTCTGCCTTTGTCAACGAAGAGTTCAATACATGGGCAATGCCATTTTCCGAGGAGATGCCGCGGATGGCATCGACCTGATTTTTCATCAAGGCGATCAATGGGGAAACTACAATTGCCGTACCCCCTTGCATCAACGCCGGAAGTTGATAGCATAACGATTTGCCACCGCCGGTGGGCATGATGACAAAGGTATTTTTACGATCTAAAATATTTTGAACGACATCCTGCTGGAGGCCTTTGAAAGTAGAAAAGCCAAAATATTGTTTTAAAGGTGCATGTAAATCAGTTGCTTTCACAGCCAGTTTAGTATTTTCCATGAGGGCACTACATAAGTCATATATAAAATCAATTCCATAAGGTACTAATTTTTGAACTTTTAACGATAGAAATCAGTTCAAATCAAATTATATCGATTTAAAACGACAGTATGTCAAGATTGTGTAATTTTGTACTCCTAAATATAAGATAATCTTTTATACCGCCACCATAACTTTTTTATTCCCTTGAACGATACAAGCGCTATCCTGAACATCGCCAAAAAAACGATTACGATGCAAAGCGAGGCCATTGGCCACCTTGCGGGACTGCTCGACAGCGACTTTTCCGGCGCGGTAAACTGCATATTGGAATCGAAGGGACGGGTAATCGTTTCGGGTATCGGAAAGAGTGCGATCATCGCCTCCAAAATAGTGGCGACCCTAAACTCTACGGGTACCCCGGCGATCTTCATGCACGCCGCGGATGCCATCCATGGAGATCTGGGTACCATACAGGAGCATGACACGGTCATCTGTATCTCAAAAAGCGGCAGTACCCCGGAAATTAAGATGTTGGTCCCCTTGATCAAAAGAGGGACGAACAAGTTGATCGCCATGACCGGAAACCCGGAATCCTTTTTGGCACAACAGTCCGATTTTACGCTCAATACCTTTGTGGCCAAAGAGGCCTGCCCGAACAATCTGGCACCGACCACGAGTACCACGGCACAGTTGGTACTTGGCGATGCCATTGCCGTATGCCTGCTTGAACTCAGGGGGTTCAGCAGTACCGATTTTGCCAAGTACCATCCCGGTGGGGCCTTGGGAAAACGCCTTTACCTTACCGTGGGCGATATTGCCATAAACAATCAAAAACCCCTGGTAAACGCAGCTACCGAAGTAAAGAACGTTATCGTTGAAATATCCGAAAAAATGCTCGGTGTTACCGCGGTATTGGAAAATAATGAAATAGTCGGCGTCGTCACCGATGGGGATATCCGTCGTATGTTGAACAAATACGACTCTATAAAAGGGCTCACCGCTAGGGATATTATGACAAAAAACCCAAAAACCATAGCCACCGATGTACTTGCCGTTAAGGCGTTGGAGACGATTCAGGAAAAAGGGATTTCGCAATTATTGGTGGTCAACGGGACGGAATATCATGGCGTGGTACATGTACACAATCTTATCAACGAAGGCATAGTATAATGGCAAAAACAGCAACAACCGACCCTAATGAAATGTCGTTTCTCGATCACCTCGAGGAATTGCGCTGGCACCTTATCCGATCGGTAAGTGCCGTGGTAATTGTTGGTAGTATCGCCTTTTTAATGCGGGAATTTATCTTCGACACGGTATTGTTCGGTCCTAAGAAAATGGACTTTCCCACCTATCGCCTTTTTTGCAATATCGCCACTTATTTTGGTTACGATTCTGACTTTTGCGCCGACGAATTGCCATTTACCATTCAGAGCCGTTTGATGTCCGGGCAGTTTTCGGCACACATCTGGACTTCCATCTGGGCAGGTTTCATCGTTGGTTTTCCGTATGTACTCTATGAAATGTGGAAGTTCATAAGTCCGGGTCTGTATGAGAAAGAGCGCAGAAATTCCCGAGGTTTCATCGTTGTTGCCTCGCTATTGTTTTTTATGGGTGCCCTATTCGGTTACTATGTTGTGGCGCCGTTATCCATTAATTTTTTGGGTACCTATCAAGTAAGTGCCGAAGTGACCAATGAGTTCGACCTTTCTTCCTATGTTGCGTCGGTAAGAACTTCGGTTATCGCTTGTGGTCTTATCTTTGAACTGCCGATTATCGTCTATTTCCTTACCAAAGTAGGGTTGGTTACCCCAGAAATTCTGAAAAAATACCGCAAAATTTCCTTGGTCGTCGTGTTGATTCTTTCCGCAGTGATTACCCCACCCGATGTCACCAGCCAGATTGTGGTTGCGGTCCCGATCTTGATCCTCTATCAGGTAAGTATTTTCATCTCAAGGCAAGTACTCAAAAAGGAGTCGAAGAAGGCCAAGAAAAAGGGAACGGGCGTAACAACCGGATAGGAAAGTCTTTTTTGAAAAACTATATTGAAGCACTTGAAATAGTTTTCAAAGCACCGCCAAGCACTGCTACGATAAGTATGGCAGTGGTGAACAATGGTACGGCCCGTTAAATTATATGTAATTATTTTTATCGTATCGGTTGTAAAACGTAGATTTGGACGGATGCACTCAGGGATTGCTTTGATACAGGGCCCCAGGATAATGCGTTTTCGCATGCACATGTTAACTTTTTGACCTAACCCCTATAAAAATGAAATTAAGGGCAGAAAACATCATGAAAACCTATAGCGGCCGCCAGGTGGTCCGTGGTATTTCATTGGAAGTAAACCAAGGAGAGATCATAGGGCTGTTGGGACCGAACGGAGCAGGAAAAACGACTTCGTTCTACATGATCGTGGGCTTGGTAAAACCGAATGGGGGAAAGATATTTTTGGACGATATGGAGATTACCAAATTTCCAATGTACAAAAGGGCCCAGAACGGTATTGGCTATCTGGCACAGGAAGCATCCGTTTTTCGAAAGCTGAGCATTGAAAAAAATATTCTGAGCGTACTGCAACTCACCAAATTGAGCAAGAAAGAGCAGTTGATGAAAATGGAGTCCTTGATCGAGGAATTCGGATTGGGACACATTCGAAAAAATAGGGGCGACCTGCTTTCGGGCGGGGAACGCCGGCGTACCGAAATCGCCAGGGCATTGGCGACCGACCCTAAATTTATTTTGTTGGACGAGCCGTTTGCAGGGGTAGACCCGGTCGCCGTGGAGGACATCCAACGAATTGTAGCGCAATTAAAGAACAAAAACATCGGTATTTTAATTACCGACCACAATGTGCAGGAAACCCTCGCCATTACCGAACGTAGCTATCTTATGTTCGAAGGGGGGATATTAAAATCGGGACATCCCGAAGACCTTGCCGCCGATGAAATGGTGCGAAAGGTATACCTTGGCCAAAACTTTGAATTGCGTAAAAAGAAGTTGGATTTTTAAGGGGCGATTCAGAACAGGGTATCCAATCCTACAAACAAACCCTTTGCTTTTTGATCTTAGACTACCTGCTCCCTGTACCATTTTAACTTTGAAATGGCCCTATCCCTGTTGCGTTTTCAAACCGTTCTGAATGGCCGATACGATAATGTAGGCAGCAATGATGATCGGTACGGCCAAAAACTTCATGGTTACCAAGAGCACCAAACTTAGGATAACAAACATGTATCGTACGGCATTATCCTTAAAACCCCAGTTTTTAAATTTTAATGCGAACAGTGCAATCGGTGCGTTCATTAGAAACGCACTTACGAGCGTGAACGCCATTAAAAACCATTGGTTTAAAATAATGCTGTTTAGCGTATCGCTATTTTGATAAAGTAAGATCAAGGGCAGGGAAAGGACTAAAAGTGCGTTCGCAGGAGTCGGCAGACCAATGAACGAACTCACTTGATTTTCATCGATATTGAACTTTGCCAACCGATAGGCCGCGGCAAGGGTAATCAAAAATCCGAAAAAAGGCAAAGGGGTAAACGTTCCGCCCAACCATAACACGGATTCTGAAGCAGTGGCCGAAAACTCAAGGTTCCAACCGCCGGTCAGCGACATTCCCAACAGCTGGAACATTACGATACCTGGCACCAGCCCACTGGTGATCATATCGGCAAGGGAATCCAATTGCACTCCTAAAGCGCTCTGTGCGTTCAGCAAACGTGCCGCCAAACCATCGAACCAATCGAAAAAGATGCCCATAAACACAAAAATGGCCGCCAGATCCAATTGGTTCAACACGGCAAAAACGGTGGCCACACACCCACAAAAAACATTCAAAAGCGTAATAAAATTTGGGATAAACTGCTTCATGGCATGGTAATTTTCATAAAAATAGCACAATTTTCGATCTAGGGGTTTCGAGTACAATTTTATTTGGATATTTGCCCTATGACAAGTCCAGGCACACTAATAAGGATAAAAACGTTTCTTTTCACCACTTTTCTCCTGATAGCCGCTACGGTATACGCCCAAAAACCGGTACTTTCCCCTTTGAGCGAAATCAGTGTATTGACTGTTGGCAATGGTGATGATCTTTATTCTAAATTTGGCCACAGCGCCATTCGGGTGCACGATCCATCGGTAAATTTCGATATCGTTTACAATTATGGCCTCTTCGATTTTGACGACCCATTGTTCTATACCAAGTTTACAAAAGGGCAACTCGATTACCGTTTGGGAAAACAACGGTTCAAAAATTTTGTTTTCGGTTACGAATTGGAAAATCGTTCCGTAACCGAGCAGGTATTAAAGTTGGACAATGCGCAAACAAAAGCACTGTTCGATTTTCTTGAAAACAACTACAAACCTGAAAATAGGTATTATCGGTACGACTTCCTCTTCGACAATTGTGCGACACGCATTCCCGACGCCTTAAAATCTGTGCTGGGCGAGGCGTGGCAATTACGGTATGGCCATATTAGGGAGCCAATAAGCTTTAGGGGCATGATCAATGAAAAACTGGAAGTAAACCGTTGGTTTACCTTTGGTATCAACACGGCTTTGGGAGCCGTCATCGACGAAGAGGTAACCCCATGGGAACGGCTTTTTTTACCGGCGTACCTGTTCCACCAGCTTCCAAACACCACGTTATGGGGAAAACCGCTGGTCTCCAAAGAAATCGAACTGGTAAGACCACGCCCTACCGCTACGACCACCCTTTTTTTTATGACCCCGATGTTTTGGTTTGGCCTGTTATTTTTAGCAAGCTGTTGGATTACCTATCGCAACATTAGCAATGGTAGCCGCAGTCGTTGGCTCGATTTTTTGTTGGCATTGGCGTCCGGGGTCACGGGCTGTATCCTCTTTTTTTTATGGTTTTTATCAGATCATCAGGCCACAAAAATGAATTTTAATACGTTTTGGGCCTTCGGACCCAATGTTATCATCGCCTTTGTAATGCTCAAGAGAACATTGCCCAAATGGATCCGTACCTACACTTGGTTCTTGATCGCTTTATTGCTCTCCGTTCTTTTGATATGGGTGTTCGGCGTTCAGCAATTTTCACCAATTGTTCTTTTCCCCATAGGGACCCTATTGCTACGATACCTATTTTTAATTCGATATACCGCACCAGGCAAAGATCGGAACGCATCTGAAATTGATCAAAGCCCCAATCGACCTGCAATTGTTTAAAGCCGTTTTCCTTAACCTGATACTTTCATTACAATGAACCTTCTTACCGTAGAAAACATATCCAAAGCATTTGGGGAACGCGTATTGTTCGAAAACCTTTCTTTCGGCATCAACAAGGACCAGAAAATTGCCCTGATCGCAAAAAACGGTACGGGAAAAACTTCCATTCTCAATATTCTTTCCGGAGCCGATTCGCCGGATAAGGGGAAGGTTAACTTTCGAAAGGGAATACGCACCTCTTTTTTGGAACAAGAGCCGCAGCTGTCGGGGAATTTGACCATTGAGGAAACCATTTTTGCATCGGACAATGAGGTGTTAAAGGTAATTTCGGCCTATGAGAGGGCCTTGGAAAATCCAGAGGACCAGGATGCCTACCAAACCGCCTTTGAAGCCATGGAGCGTTTTGGGGCATGGGATTTTGAAACGCAGTACAAGCAAATTCTGTCCAAACTAAAACTGGACGACCTAAAGGTGAAAGTAAATTTACTGTCCGGAGGGCAAAAGAAACGGTTGGCCTTGGCGAATGCCCTGATCAATCGGCCGGACTTGTTGATCTTGGACGAGCCAACGAACCATTTGGACCTTGAAATGATCGAATGGTTGGAGGCCTACTTCGCCAAGCAGAACATGACCCTCTTCATGGTTACGCACGACCGTTACTTTTTAGAACGGGTATGTAACGAAATTATTGAATTGGACAATGGCACCCTTTACCCGTACAAGGGTAACTATTCCTACTATTTGGAGAAAAAAGAGGCCCGGGTGGAACAAGAAGCGACCGAACACCATAAATCGCAGCAACTCTACAAAAAAGAACTGGAGTGGATGCGGCGCCAACCGAAGGCGCGGACCACAAAATCCAAATCGCGGATCGACGATTTCAATACCATCAAGGAAACTGCCGGAAAGCGCAGAAAGCAACACCAAGTACAGCTTGAGATCAATATGGAACGGATGGGCAGTAAAATTGTAGAGCTGCACAAACTGGTAAAGGCATACCCGGAAAAGCCTATTTTGGATAAATTCGATTACAATTTTATCAAAGGGGAACGTATCGGTATCATCGGTAAGAACGGCACCGGAAAGTCTACCTTTTTGAACATACTCACGGGCACCGATACTGCCGATTCGGGAAAGGTGGTCATTGGCGACACCATCAAATTCGGATATTACACCCAAAAGGGGATACCCATAAAAGAGGGGCAAAAGGTAATCGAGGTCATTCGGGAATTCGGAGATTATATTCCTTTGATGAAGGGGCGCCAAATTTCTGCGCAACAGCTATTGGAACGCTTTCTGTTCGATCGTAAAAAACAGTACGACTATGTGGAGAAATTGAGCGGGGGGGAACGCAAACGGCTTTATTTGTGTACCGTGCTCATACAAAACCCCAATTTTCTCATTTTGGACGAGCCCACCAACGATTTGGACGTGGTTACCCTGAACGTACTGGAGAGTTTTTTAATGGATTTTCCCGGCTGTTTACTGGTAGTAAGTCACGACCGTTATTTTATGGACAAGATCGTAGACCATCTTTTCGTTTTTAGGGGAAATGGTATTGTTGAGGACTTCCCAGGAAACTATTCCGATTTTCGGGCCTATGAGGACAGTCAGATCGCCGAAATGAGGGCAGAAAAAGCCAGTGCGTCCACCAAAAAAGCCCCAAAGGACCAATGGAAAACCGAACAACGTTCCCCAAAACTATCGTACAACGAGCAAAAAGAATACAAACGTCTTGAAAAAGACATCCAAAAATTGGAACGGGAAAAAGAAACGATACAGCAACGCTTTACGGACGGATCGCTCAGTGGGGAAGCCATTGCTTCCCTTTCAAAAGAATTAAAACAACTGACCGATAGCATTGATGCGAAAACCGAACGGTGGTTCGAACTCTCGGCGCTTATGGAAGAATGATACTTAAACCCGCTTTATGCATTAGAAAATCTATTACAGCTTCCAGCTACTTCAAAATATGGTGCTGCGCTACATTTTTAAATGTAACCGTAGTCCCGAAGTTTCGGGGCTATGCTTACATTCATAAAATGTCATATTTTATCGCAGCTAAAAGCTTCATTACGAAGTTCTAATGCATAATCCGGGTTAAAAGGACAATTGAAAGACGTATCAAAGCGAACTTGACCGCGATGCATTTAAACCGTATCGATTTATTAAGAAAAGAATGAAATTCATAATAGGGCATCAAAGTGGCCGTAAACCGCTAGCGGGAAGCTGTTTTGTAATCCATAAAGATCACTAGCCGCAAAGTGCGACCGCGGACTGTTTGAAGATTTGTAGCCACGAGTATTCGGTGGAAAGGCTTGCATTAAGGTAATTCCTTTCCGTTAAAGATTGTAACCAATGAACCTTTTGCGCTATCTCGGTTTTCTGCTTACCTCCACCAATCGGCATGGGGTACACTCCCCGTTCGTTTATAAGTTGGTTACCCAATGTATCCATGATGGTACCCGATTTTTTCTTCAAAAAAGAAAGTCGTTGTTAGTCCTGAAGAAAACTATCGCCTACTTTAAACCACAACAGCTCTACTTTTACGGTGGCGATCCGCAACTCGCTCTCAAATACGGTGCGACCACTTCCGAATTGGAAAAAGGAAACGAACCTTATGATCTGGCTTTCGTAGATGCTGCCACATTGGCACGCCCTAATGCGATGGACCATCTTAAAGCGTATGCCCACAACAATAGCGTTCTACTCATCGATAGCATACAAGCGACCCGCGAACATCGGGTTTTTTGGGAAAAGTTAAAAATTGACCCGAGGGTCACCGTTACCGTCGACCTGTTTTTTTGCGGGTTTGTATTCTTTCGTAAAGAACAGGCCAAGGAACATTTTAAGATTCGAATTTAATGCCCTATTTTAGGGTATAACTTACAAACACACTGAATATGGCAATGAACAATACCAATTACATCGTTCTAGGAGCCGTTTTTATGCTTTACCTTATCGTAACCATTTCTACCAGAAACAAATCAAGAAAAAGAAAGTCCAGAAAATTTATGGAGGATTATGAACGTAAAAAAGAAAATGAAGATCAGCGATAAAGGCCCACAAAGCATGGAAATCAAAAAGCCATTTTGATAGAACGGCAGCTAAAGGGCACGTTTGACGACCGCTCCCGTTTCCGATCGCTCACCATCACCCATAACAGTGCCGACACCTATTTTAATTCCATTTGAAAGGAGCATAAACTTTTTAAGACGTACTACGCTACCCAGATGATCACAATAAGTTTAGGCGAGGTACTGAATTTGCAGCGATTTTTAGTTTTTTCATTTTCAGTGGACCACAAAATTTTAAACAGATGAAAATATATACCAAAACCGGAGATAATGGAACCACTGCCCTATTTGGTGGCACCCGAGTACCAAAACACCATATTAGGATCAATAGTTATGGCACTGTTGACGAACTGAACTCGTGGCTGGGTTTGGTAAGGGACCAAGAAATAGCGGCACAGGCAAAGGAAACGCTCGCCATTGTACAACATAAACTGTTTACCGTAGGGGCAATTTTGGCTACCGAACCGCAAAAAGCAGTTTTGAAAAATGGAAAGGACCGATTGAACATTGAGAAAATAAGCGAAGCGGACATTGCGCTCTTGGAGCACGAAATGGATAAGATGAACGAAACCATTCCGCCCATGACCCATTTTATTCTACCGGGCGGGCATACCACCGTATCCTACTGCCATCTTGCGCGCACGGTTTGCAGAAGGGCCGAACGAATGTCGACCTTATTATATGAAGAAGAACCATTTGACAGCGCTGTACTGCGATACCTGAACCGCTTATCCGACTATCTTTTTGTTTTGTCACGAAAATTGGCTATCGATCTTGAGGCCTCTGAAATCAAGTGGATCCCCGAGAAAAAAGAATGAGCTATTTTAATTTTTGGCCCCACACAATATTAAAGCAAAAATTATGTTGATAACTTAAATGAAATAGTTGTTAAAACATTTGACAACGTCCTTTTAAAAATTATTTTTGCAAAAATTTAAAATCAAACCTTCACTATGTACTGGACATTAGAATTGGCATCCTATTTAAGCGATGCGCCCTGGCCGGCCACCAAAGATGAATTGATCGATTATTCGATTCGTACCGGTGCCCCTTTGGAGGTGGTCGAAAACCTCCAATCAATGGAAGAAGAGGGTGGTGAAATCTATGAATCCATCGAAGAGATTTGGCCCGACTATCCCACTGAAGAAGATTACCTCTGGAACGAGGACGAATATTAATACCGTAAAGCAATAGCTTAGTATAAAAAGTCTCCTTTGGAGGCTTTTTTTATGTGCTTGTCTTCTGTTTTCTGTAATTTTGGCAGCCCGAAGTAGCTATTTTATGCTATTTCCAATAAACGGAACAGCTTTTGACATCAGATAACGTTTGGTAAAAGATACTTTTAAGCATTCTCGGCCTTAGCCGATACACCATATAAACCATATTATCATTATGAGTTTTCTAAATTCGATACTGAAGACCTTCGTAGGCGACAAATCAAAAAAGGACGTAAAAGCGTTACAGCCCTTGGTCGCTAAAATAAAATCCTTTGAACAGGAAATGGACGCATTGGACAATGATGGCCTTCGAGCAAAAACAGCCGCGTTCAAGGCCAAAATAGCGGAAAACAGAAAAGAAGTGGATGCGGAAATCGCCACCTTGGAGGCATCGGTAAAGGCATCGACGGATATCGACAAAAATGAGGAACTCTATAACGAGATAGACAAATTAAAGGACAAGGGATATTCGATTACCGAAGATACGCTGAACGAAATTCTACCGGAAGCCTTCGCGGTGGTAAAGGAGACCGCCAAAAGATTTGCCGCCAATGCTACGCTAGAGGTTACCGCCTCGGAGTACGATCGCGTGCTTTCCGGGAACAAGGATTATGTTACCTTATCGGGCGATAATGCGACCTGGAGCAATTCGTGGAACGCGGCAGGAAAAGAAGTAACCTGGGATATGGTGCATTATGATGTGCAGCTGATCGGTGGTATTGCCCTCCATCAAGGAAAAATTGCGGAAATGCAGACCGGAGAAGGAAAAACCCTGGTGGCTACCCTCCCGCTCTACTTGAATGCTTTGGCGGGAAATGGAGCCCATTTGGTTACGGTAAACGACTACTTGGCCAAAAGGGACAGCGCTTGGATGGGACCCATTTTTGAATTTCATGGTCTTTCTGTAGACTGTATCGATTATCACCGACCAAATTCCGAGGGGCGGCGTGCCGCTTACAATGCCGATATAACCTACGGCACCAATAACGAATTCGGTTTTGATTACTTGCGCGACAATATGGCGCATACGCCAAAGGACCTTGTTCAACGTCCCCATCACTATGCCATTGTGGATGAAGTGGATTCGGTATTGATCGATGATGCGCGTACCCCATTGATTATTTCGGGACCCGTTCCCGAGGGGGACCGCCATGAGTTTAACGAACTAAAACCAAAAATTGGTGATATCGTTCAGAAACAACGCCAACACCTGACAGGCGTTTTGGCAGAGGCAAAAAAGCTGATTACCTCCGGTGATACCAAGGAAGGCGGTTTTCTATTGCTAAGGGTACATCGCGGACTGCCCAAGAACAAGGCGCTAATTAAATTTTTAAGCGAAGAGGGTGTAAAACAATTGCTCCAAAAAACGGAGAATTTTTACATGCAGGACAACAATAGGGAAATGCCAAAGGTAGACGAGGACCTATTGTTCGTGATCGATGAGAAAAACAACCAGATCGAACTTACCGACAAAGGGGTGGAATACATATCCGGTGCACAAGGAAAGGACTTTTTTGTGATGCCCGATATCGGAAGTGAAATCGCCAAAATTGAAAATCAGAATCTGGATATCGAAAAGGAGGCGGAACTTAAAGAAGTACTTTTTAAGGACTTTACCATAAAAAGTGAGCGCATCCATACCATGAGCCAATTGCTCAAGGCCTATACCCTTTTTGAAAAGGATGTGGAGTATGTGGTCATGGACAACAAAGTAATGATCGTTGACGAACAGACCGGCCGTATTATGGACGGGCGACGTTATTCCGACGGACTGCACCAAGCCATAGAGGCCAAGGAAAACGTAAAGATCGAAGCGCTTACACAGACCTTCGCTACGGTAACCCTGCAGAACTACTTTAGGATGTACAAAAAACTTGCGGGGATGACCGGTACGGCAGTTACGGAAGCAGGTGAATTTTGGGAAATCTACAAACTCGACGTCATGGAAATCCCTACCAACAGGCCTATTGCCAGGGACGACCGTAACGATTTGATATACAAAACCAAAAGGGAGAAGTATAACGCCATCATTGACGAAGTGACCACCTTGGCACAATCGGGACGACCCGTATTGATCGGTACCACTTCCGTAGAAATATCGGAACTGCTTTCGCGAATGTTGAACATACGAAAGGTGCCCCACAACGTACTGAACGCCAAATTGCACAAAAAGGAGGCCGACGTGGTCGCCGAGGCCGGAAATCCCGGAGTGGTTACCATAGCGACCAACATGGCCGGTAGGGGTACCGATATCAAATTATCGGACGAGGTGAAAGCCGCGGGGGGACTCGCCATTATCGGTACGGAAAGGCACGATTCCAGACGAGTGGATCGACAGCTTCGCGGTAGAGCGGGACGTCAAGGAGATCCGGGAAGTTCGCAGTTCTATGTTTCCCTGGAAGATAACCTTATGCGTTTGTTCGGATCGGACCGTGTGGCCAAGATGATGGACAAAATGGGACTTGAGGAAGGAGAGGTCATCCAACACTCCATGATGACCAAGTCCATAGAACGGGCCCAGAAAAAGGTAGAGGAAAACAACTTTGGGGTGCGTAAACGTTTGTTGGAGTACGATGACGTGATGAACGCGCAACGAGAGGTGGTCTATAAAAGAAGACGCCACGCCCTTCAAGGGGAACGTTTAAAAGTGGATATCGCCAATATGGTATACGATACCTGTGAGGTAATTTCGGAGACCAATAAAGCGGCAAGTGATTTTAAAAACTTTGAATTTGAGCTGATCAAGTACTTTTCGGTAACCTCGCCGATCTCCGAAGCGGATTTTGAAAAAATGGGCCCTCAGGATATTGCGGGCAACATTTACAAGATTTCCTATGACAGTTACCAAGAAAAGATCAAGAGAAATGCGGAAACCGCCTTTCCGGTCATCAAAAAGGTATATGAGGACAATGCGAACAATTTTGAACGTATCGTAGTACCCTTTACGGACGGTATCAAAACCTTGAATGTAGTAACCAACCTCCAGGAAGCTTACGATTCCAACGGAAGCCAACTGGTTACGGATTTCGAAAAGAATATCTCTTTGGCCATCATCGATGATTCTTGGAAAACGCACCTGCGCAAAATGGACGAATTAAAACAATCCGTACAACTTGCGGTACACGAACAAAAGGATCCTTTGCTGATCTACAAGTTCGAAGCCTTTGAGCTATTTAAAGGGATGATCGACAAAGTAAACAAAGAGGTGGTATCCTTTTTGTTCAAAGGGGAATTGCCTACCGCAAATCCTAACGAAATTTCGGCGGCCAGGGAAACCCAGCGCCCAAAAGAAAACATACAGACCAGCAAGGAGGAAATACCCAATAGTGATGAGTTGGCGGCACGCAACAGAGCTGCGGGCCAAACGCAGCGGCAACGTCCCCAAATAACGGAAACGATCGTTCGGGAGCAACCAAAAATCGGTCGTAACGAACGGGTAACCATTAAAAACGTACTGTCCGGTGAAAGCAAGACCGTAAAGTACAAACAAGCGGAACCCTTGATCGAAAAAGGGGAATGGGTATTGGTAAACGATTAGTTTCCCCTTCCTACAGTACAAAAAAAGCGACTTTTATCAGGTCGCTTTTTTTATTGATGGTCTTCTTGCTATACCATTTCCGGTATTAATCCAAAAACAGCCCCTTAGCGGCCAAGAAAACTATCTTTATTGATAGCTGACCTTTGGCGTGTAAAACGTTTAAATCGAGCCCTATATCACGTGTTATGGCACCATATACCGATTTTTGCTGCCGACCACGGGAAAAAGAGGGCATTGTTCCTTTAAATCGCTATTATTGACTTGAAAAAGACCGCTTTTATGGTTTTTAACCGATGAACTCCGACAGCAATGCGATCGCCTATTAAAATCGTCCCCAAAAGTGCCGGTGTTTGAATATAAGAGCGAAATTTCTTAAAAATCGAGTGCTATAAGGTTGTATGCTAGCGAAATATCCCTTGTAGAAATTCGATTTTTTAAGAAAACATACTTAGCTTTACATGACCTAACCACTCCACAAATTGGATACCGAACAAACCAAAACCGCTACACCACCGCTCCTTAGCCCGGAGAAAAAGAAAAAACTGGAACAGCGATTAAAGAACAAGGCACGGCTTGTGCTCAAAGTAAACTACTTTACCTCCGTTTTTTCCATCGTTTTTTCGGCCCTCTGCATGTTTTTGCTGGACATTGTAGCAGTAATCCCTTATGTGTTTTTGGGTTTTGGGAGCTTAAATTTACTCAACACCTTACTCTATAAATATCACAAAAACCTTACGCTTACCTATAACGTGGTATCCATAATGACCCTTACGGGCTCCATTATTATTACCCTTTTCAGTGGAGGAATCAACAGTCCGTTTATATTTGTTCTGGCACTTATCGTAGTTGCAGGTTATGTAACCACAAAATCTTACGGTTCACTGTATTTAAACCTCAATTTGCTGATCATTGTATTGATCTACTCCCAAAGCATTGCAGATTTCACCTTTGTCAGCGATGTGGTTCCCGAAAAGTCAAAAAATCTTTTCGCCCTGCTCAGTATCCTTTTTTCGGTGTACCTGTTAGGTGGGGTCTTCGGAAAAAATTTGCTGAGTTCCCATCACAGCCTTTATAAAACAAAAGATGAGCTGGAAGCCAAAATAACCGAAAAGGAAACGCTATTGAGGGAGGTGCACCATCGGGTAAAAAATAACCTCCAAACGGTATCGAGTCTTTTGAGTCTGCAATCGCGAAACCATGATGATAAAATGGTGAAGGAACTACTAAAAAGCAGTCAAAATAGAGTGATATCCATGGCCATGGTACATGAAATGCTATATCTGAGGGAAGATATCGGTAAGATCGAATACCAATCGTACGTTCGGGAACTGGCGGAATACCTCATCCGTTCCATCAAGGGAACAAGTAGCAACATCACCCTGGACGTCGATATTCCCGATCTGAAACTGAACATCGATACGGCCATTCCTTTGGGCCTGTTGATCAATGAGTGTATTACCAATGCCTTAAAATATGGTATCCCGAACGATAGCAAAGGTGAAATTGAAATCAAATTGCGTAAGAGCGAGAACGATGAATACACCTTGAATATCGGTGACAACGGGGTCGGTTTTGCAAAGGATATCACTCACAAGAATACAAAATCGCTTGGATTAAAACTGATTCACAACCTGTCCCGACAACTACGGGGATCCATCATACGGGATTTGACCAAGGGCGGCACCCACTATGTGGTCAAGTTTCGAGAAATAAGCGATACTATACATTCCAAGACGTAACCGATAGCAAAGATATAACAGTAACCCCTCCCCTGGCTTCGGTTGCCAAAACCTTGGGGTACATACCTAAAATGGATGAAGGGTTCGTCCCCTGAAATGCTCCGAACCTATATGAACACTGAAGCTACATCACAAAACTAAAGGGACATGATTCTTGTATTCGACTCCTATTACTTTGATCAGCATGCAAAAACGGTAGGTATCGGTTTTGATTCTTGGACGGACGAAAAGCCGGTGAAAGTGTTTAGCGAAATTCGGACCGGCATCCCGGCATATGAACCCGGAGCTTTTTACAAACGGGAACTGCCTTGTATCGTAAGCCTACTGGAAAAAATCGATCTAAGTGATATCGATCTCATCATCGTCGATAGTTTTGTCGTATTGGACGATAACGGCACCTTGGGCCTGGGCGGGCATCTTTTTGAAAAGCTCGATCAAAAAATACCGGTAATCGGTGTGGCAAAATCAAGCTTTCATTTGAACAAAAAACGGACGAAAGCACTTCTAAGAGGGAAAAGTAAAAAGCCGCTGTACATATCGTCCGCCGGAATAGCGCTGGACAGGGCCTATGAACATATTAAGGCTATGCATGGAAAGTACCGCATGCCTACCTTATTGCAAATTTTGGATGGTATGACCAAAGAAACAGCTAAGATGCACTAAAGCGTCACCATACTTTTGCGAGTTACAAATCGGTTCCCTAAAACAATAATTGTACGGAAAACATGGTTCTAGTAAAAAATGCTAAAGGCAAAATATTTATATTTGATAGGAACCGAACGGCGATATGCAAACAAATTCGCAGTGTATTTCCGTTAAACGACAGGTAGCCACCGTATGAAAAACAGTTTAAAAAAACGCTCCAGAATCGGTGACAAGACCAGTTTGTTACTGAAATTCAATTATGCGTCTTCTTTTCTTAGTTTTCTATTCGGTATCGCCTGCTATTTCTACCTAGAGGTCGTAACGGTAATTCCCTTCATCTTTTGGGGATATACCGTTTTAAACTGCCTTAACGTAGTTACCTTCAACAGGCATGGGAACTTGGTGATCATGGCCGTTGTAACCTCCATATTGTCCTTGTTAAGTACCTTGATCATTACCTTTTACAGCGGTGGTATCCAAAGCGCTTTTATTTTTGTGCTACCCGTAATCGTACTTGCTGGTTACATTTCCACCAGCGCATTCGGGCGCATCTACCTTTACGCCATTCTGACCATCATTCTTTTGATCTATTGGGGCAGCGTAAGCGAGGTATTCTTTTTTGAAAATGTAGTACCACCGGCTTCCAAGAATATGTTCGGCCTCCTTAGTTTGCTCTTTTCGGTATATTTATTGGAAGGGGTCTTCGGAAGAAACCTTTTGAAGGCACATTTCAAAATGCGGAAAACAAAAGATGAAGTGGAAGAAAAGATTTTGGAAAAAGAGAATCTCCTGAAAGAAGTACACCACCGGGTCAAAAATAATTTACAGACCATTTCAAGTTTGATCAACCTACAATCGAGAAACGTAGAGGACCTCAGCATTAAAAAAATGCTTAAGAGCAGTCAAAACAGGGTCATCGCAATGGCCATGATACACGAAATGTTATATACACGGGAAGATGCCTCCCAAATTGACTGTGCCTCTTATGTTCAAGAATTAGTAGAACATTTGGTACGTTCGGTAAAAGGAACAAGTTCCAATATCGATATTGTCATCGATATTGCCGAAATCAAATTTAATATCGATACCGCCATTCCCATAGGGCTTTTGGTCAACGAAGCAATCACCAATTCCCTGCGATACGGCATTGTAGACGATGCGAAAGGGACGGTATTTGTTAAAATGAAAAGGGAAGCGGAAGAACTCGTTTTGGAAATGGGTGACGATGGCAAAGGTTTTCCCGACGAGATCACTTATAAAAACTCCAAGTCCATGGGGTTGCAACTGATGCAAAAACTGGTACGGCAGCTTAGAGGTTCGCTGCATAGGGCGCCAAAAACGAAAGGCACCCATTATATTATACGGTTCAGGGAAGTGAGCGGCCAGCTCGCGGAGAATGCCCAATAGATTGTACGAAATCACATGCTACGTCATTTGCTTGCATTGGCGAAAAGCGTTAAAAAAAGATACCTCTTACGGGGCATTTAATTAGAATGCAAAAAAAAGCCCATCGGCCCAGAAAGGCCAATGGGATGGGTGTGGGTCCCCTTGGAATTATTGTTCTATTTCTTTTGTTGATGTGCCCGAACTTTGATCGGTCTTAAAACACCTTTTGTTTTTGGAAAAACGGTTACATAGCTTACTACTAAAAGAATGGATATGATCGAGGCTAAAAATAACATTTGATTATCGCTTTATGGTTATGTTTTCTTTTTGTGGACTAGGCCATTTTAGCACGGCTTCTTTTAGTGCTAAAGGAAAGTGCTTTTAATACTTTCGAATTTTCCCTTCTGTAAAGACGTGCAATACTATCTGAAGCTACAGTATCTATAGTATTGGAAACTTCTATTGTAACGATTTCCGTTGTTAAAACAACATCCATGGTAATGGTAGCTACCTTTTCATCATTTTGCACGTTTGCAAAAGAAGTTGCGGTTAAAACGAAGAAGAAAATAAAGGTTAAAAGAGCTTTCATAACTAACATTTGGGTTATATAAAGATAACTGGAGAACCTGCCTACAGGCGGTTGAGTTTCGCTGAAAGGCCTTATTTTTCGGTACGTGACAAAAGTTTGGATAAACGGTAGCGTTTCTTCGGTAAGTGAATCGAAGCCTAAAATCGCTTTATCGGGAAGATTGGTTTTTGGTCGGCTTTTTGGGATAGTAAAAGTGCCCCTTCTCAAGAAAAATCTTTAAAAAAGCAGTGTTTTGCAATCCTATTTAGTGGTTTTGGGCCAACTCAAATGCTCCTTGCCGATTTAAAGAAACAATTGGTATAAGGGATGTAGTGTTTTTTATGGAAAAGAAGAAACAAAACGTTTTCCGGTAACCGCTACCTTGGCATTCGACCGTTTTTCGTGCGGCCTTCGGTACCAGACGTACATCACATAGCGCAACGCCCTATGGAATGCGATGGCACCATAGGGATTAATCGTTATTAGGATTACGGTGTACGCATCAGAAAGGAACCGTCACCGTAACGCTTCTCCATTGGCTCGTAACAAAAACAACGCTGCCATTGGAACAAAGCGCTTTAGTGGTACGACGGGCACTCACCTATAGCTGTGGTCGACCTTGGTGGCGCAAAAGAGGTGTCGTGTACATTATCGATAGCAGCAAAGCATTCGGTTACAAAAAGTGTTCCTTCCAAAAAACGGTGATCCCTATCAAACGGCCATTCAGCGTTTTTTTCTTTTATTGAAGTTCTTATCGCCCCTACTTTTCGGTTTTTTATATTTCGCTTTCAACTTGCGCCGATAGGAGCCCCCTTTGTTTTCTTTTTTGTTCTTTTCCGATTTTTCATGAAAACTTGGTCCGGGTCCATCATCGCCCTGTCCTTTATGTGGGTTGTTTCGTTCTTTCCTATGGGGACGTTCTTCCGCGATCAGCTCGGAAGATATCGTCACTTCTTCCGGAAGTGGCGCTATGGGCAAGGAATAGCGCATTAAGGCCTCTATCTTTTCCTTATAAAACGTTTCTTTCTCCGTAAAGAACAAGATAGCGGTTCCCTGTTTGTCCGCTCTACCGGTCCGTCCGATGCGGTGCATATAATTTTCTGGGTAAGCAGGCGTGTCGAAATTGAAAACGTGGGAAATGGCATCAAGATCCAGACCTCGTGCCATCACATCGGTAGTCACCAATATTCGGTTTTTACCCTCATCGAACTGTTTTATGGAACGTATGCGATAATTCTGGGTCTTATTGGAATGAATAACGGCTGCCTCTTCCCCGTAGCGCTCCTGAAGCCGCTCAAATACCATATCGGCCTTTTTTTTGTTCGCCGTAAACACCAATACTTTTCGATACTCCTCGGCATTGGACAGCAAATATTCCAATACGTTCATTTTCGTGTGGAAGTTTGGCACGGCATACCCTATCTGTGCAATTTGGTCCAACGGCGTTCCACTGACCGCGATGGAAATTTTATGCGCACCAACAAAAAAATCTTGGATCAAGGCATCGATATCATCCGTCATGGTTGCAGAAAACATAATGTTCTGCCTGCGATCGGGCAAGAGTTCAAAAATATTGATCAGCTGAAAACGAAACCCAAGATCGAGCATCACGTCTACCTCATCGATCACCAGTTTTTTTACGGTTTTCAATTGCAAGGCACGGCTCAGTACAAGATCATACAATCGGCCAGGGGTACCGACCACGATGTCCACCCCTTTTGCCAACGCTTCCTTTTGGGTGTTAATGTTCGTTCCCCCATATACACCCAGCACCTGAATACCCGAATATTGGCCAATCTTTTCGGTTTCCTGGACGACCTGCAATACTAGCTCGCGGGTCGGTACCAAAATAAGTATTCTGGGATGTTTTTCTTTCGAGAAGGGCAATGCCTCCAACAAAGGTAACAGGTAGGCCATTGTTTTGCCCGTTCCCGTTTGTGCGATGGCGATAACATCCTTACCGGACATAATTACGGGAAACGCTTTCTCTTGAACCGGTGTCGGCTTTTCAAAACCGATATCCCCGATTGCCTTTCGCAAACTTTTATTGATTTTTAAATCCTCAAAACCACTCATCGTATTCGGTATGTAGTACCATTTTAGAACTAAAATGGTACTCGTTGGCACAAAGCTACACTAATCATCGGAAAAGCTTTTAAAAAAGCGGTTTCAATAAAGTTGATCAGTACTTTGCCCAATATCTGTAACCATACTCTTATGTAGCGTTGAGTGCAAAAGGCTACCCACCTAATCCGATTAAGGAACCGTTAGACCCATCGATCAAATTTCATTTTTCCTATCTTTAAACACAAAGCGTACAGTTTGAAAGAAATTAAACGGTACGGTGTCCCGGAGTTCAAGGAAAGGATAGGGCTTCCCTCGGAGAACACTCCTTATACCATTTCTGGTGTTAAATTACCCATTAAAAATTGTTCTTTTCCGTGTATGCTTCAAAATAAAAAACAACCATAGCTACGGCTATGCTTGGATTTTCTTTTTTGCCTACCCAAAAAATCCCTGGTTTTTATTTGCGTAATTTAACACCAGAAATGGTATTGCTTCCTTAAAACCTTTGATAACGATGCGCAGCATCCCGAAGAACCTTACCGTACGGAAACCTTTGGCATAGGCTACCTACAAAAGGGACAGTTATTTTTGAGTACCGGCCTAACGAACCATACCGTTTCGGGCCCTGCCCTGATTACGATGGGTCCCAATGTAATACGCAAATGGACCCGAACGTACCGAACGATTGCCGAACGGACCGTGTTTTTTAACAAGGAATTTTTGGTCGGTCCTTTCTCCAATGGCGGTATATTGAACAACGTTCCCTATTTTGAGCAGGCCGACCTACACGTATTCGAACTTAAGGAAGCCGATACTACTTGTATTGATTCCATTTTTGAACGCCTGAGATTTTTTATCGATTCCAGTTACCGCAATAAAGATAACTTTGTGCGGCAGCAAATTGCCATTTTACTTTATATGTTGGATGAATTGTATACCGTAAAAAACAATAATCCTAAAAATAATGCCCATCCCGTTTCGGTTTTAGACCAATTCAAGGCCTTGGCCGCCGATAACATTAAAACCCATAGAACGGTACAATTTTATGCCGATACCCTGTTCGTTACCGGCAAACACCTTTCCGCGCTTGCTAAAAAACATATTGGAACAACCGCAAGCCAGTTTCTCCATGACCTGTTGATCTTAGAAGCAAAAATTTTACTTCAAAATTCTAACAATACCGTATCGGGCATTGCCTATGAACTCAATTTTCCCGACCCTTCTACATTTGGGAAGTATTTTAAAAAGTATACCGGACGCACCCCGGCAGCGTATAGAACCGAAATTTTGACTACCTAAACCGAGTTATTGACCTGTTTCGGCAAAACAGTAGCCATTACCTTTGACTTGTAAAGCCAAATAGCGCTTTGATGCGGTTCGGAAATAGGCATCTCCTATAAGTAATGGAGATAGTCAGAAAAGTCACTGTACAACCAGATCTTATAACGTGGACCATTTTTGAAGCGGTACATTATTTTTTGGAATAAGAAAAGCATATAAAAACAATTACAATAAACAAACTAACATGAAACGGTCACTTTTAAAAAATTTACTATTTCTTCTTCTTTTAGGCATAAATTGTATCGCAGTTGGAGCACAGGATACGCAACAATTGCCCGAAACCTCATATGGTCCCGCCATCGACCCTGCAAAGGGATATTTGGTAGCGGAAATCGATGAGCGGTTGTATTGGGTGACGGACGGTCTATACAACGCCATGTTTCTGGTGTACGATGAAGGTGTTATTGCTGTTGATGCTCCCCCGACCATAGGGCAGAACTATTTGAAGGCGATTGCGGAAGTAACCGAAAAGCCCGTCACCCATTTGGTCTACAGCCATTCCCATACCGACCACATCGGTGCTGCCGGTCTGTTTCCGAAAGGAATCGAAATTGTGGCACATGAAGATACCAAAGCTATTTTGGAGCGTAGAAAAGATCCAAGAAGACCCATACCGACCAAAGTATTTGAAAAGAACCATGAAATAGTGCTTGGCGATCAATTGCTTCGCCTAACGTATCACGGTAAAAACCATATTGAAGGGAATATTTTCATACATGCACCAAAACAAAAGGTATTGATGTTGGTCGATGTTATCTTTCCAGGATGGGTACCCTTTAAAAATCTTGGTATTGCCGAAGACGTTCCGGGGTATATGGAGGCCCATGATATTGCCTTGGACTACGATTTTGAAACCTTTATTGCGGGCCATGTGACCCGTTTGGGAAACCGCGCCGATGTAGAAGTTTCCAAAGCGTTTGTTACCGATTTGAAAGAAACGGCACAGCAGGCTTTTGGAAAAGTAGATTTTATGAAAAGTGCCCAAGAGACCGGTTTTGAGGACAAATGGAAAATGTACAATACCTATTTTGAAAAGGTGGTCGATGTCGCAACGGCCGAAATGAAGAAAAAATGGGACGGTAAACTCGGTGGTATCGATACCTATCTCCGGGACGATGTTTGGGCCATGTGCGAAAGTTTAAGTGTCGATTTCTAAAACAAAATTCAATGCGAATTCATAAAAAAACAGGGAAAAATGAATACCCTATTCAAAACATTGGCACTTATCGGCAATGCCGCTTTTAGCGGGGCCTTTCTTCTCGTTGCGGTAGCGATCGTACCTTTTTGGAAAACCCTTTCAGATACTGACCTTAACAGTTGGTTCGACACCTTTTTTTGGCGCTTTCCAACGATAATGATTCCTTTGAACCTTATTGCCTTTATAGCGATTGCCAGTGGTTTCTTTTACACTCGGAAAGAAGGAGGAGCCCTTCGAAAAAAATGGCTGGGTGCCCTGGCATGTATTTTTTTATGTTCGATTACCTATCCTATCTTTTTCGACGGTGCCAATCAGGTACTTAGTGGAGCGGTGACCCCCGCAAAAAGTATTGCCAGTACTTTGGATGGCTGGGGCAATTGGCATCTTTTAAGAACGGCACTCTCCTTATTAAGCTTGGGTATCATAGCCACTATACCGACTCCGAACACCTAAGACCGTAAACTGAACAGTGCTATATCCAGGCTTATCCAAACGATGTGGCATGTCACTTCAGAAGCGGCTAACGCAATGTTTTTCTTAAAACCGCAAGTGGTGGACTTTTCAACACAGTTCTGTTATTGAAAAGACCGATACCCATTACCAACAAGGTAATGATGGGGACTACGAGCACAAAAGGAACCCATGATGGGTGAAATTCGGTTTTAAAAACCAACATTGCCAAAATGGCGCTACCAAAAAAGGACAAAAGAACCCCGATACCGCTTCCTAAAATACCCAAATAAAAATACTCCAAAGCGGTAATGCGCCGTATTTGAACGGATTTTGCCCCTAAGGTGCGCAGCAAAACGTTTTCCCGAATACGTTGGTACTTGCTGTTACGAACGGAGCCCATCAGCACTATAATTCCGGTAAGAATACTGAAAAATGCCATAAAATTGATGACCCACGCGATTTTATCCAAAATTTCCTGAACTACCGTCAACAGCTGCCGTATATCGATAATGGATACGGTCGGGAAACGTTTTACCAAATCGCGCTGCAATCTTGCCGAAGCTTTTTCATCCTCAACGTTGGTACTCATTACGTGAAACTGCGGTGCATTCTCCAATACCCCGGTTGGAAATACCACCGAAAAATTCATTTGCATCCGGCCCCAATCAACAGCTCTGGTATTGGCTACCACGGTAGCCATCAACACCCCTTGTACGTTAAAAACCAAGGTGTCGCCTATCACTACCTGAGCATCTTTGGCCACGTTATCCGACAAGGAAATGGGAATCGCACCGCTCGGGTCGAACGTGGGGTTCCATTGCCCCGAGGCCAAGTTTTCCGAAGCCGTTAGGGAATCCCTATAAGTGGTTCTAAATTCATGGTTCAATATCCATCGGTTTATCGTGGCCGTGGTATCCGCCCGGATATCGTTTACGGACCGCCCCTTTATCCGTTGCATTCGCATGGTTACGATAGGTACGTTATCGATAACCGGCAATCCGTTTTTACGGATACCTTCGGCAACCGCCTCCGTCTGATCGGTCTGTATATCCATCAATATGAGATTGGGAGCACCGGTACCGGCTTTTAAGGACGTTCGCTCTTTTAAGATATCCCTTGTAAAATACAGGGTGCTGATCAAAAAGCTGCCCACACCTATAGCCAACAATAATACAAGGGTCTGGTTATTAGGGCGATACAGATTCAGTAAACTTTGCCGTGCCGTAAACCCCCATGACATTGGAAAGTACCGTTTGATAAGGCGCATAAACAGCAGACCGACCGCTGCCAATAATACAAAAACGATGACCACCCCAAAAACGAAGGCCAAGGCAAAAGCGGCGTTTCTCAAAATCCAAAAGGAAAACCCAAATAGGAAAAGTAGCACCACGCCCATTACAAAGGCCGTTAGCCTCCTTTTTTTCGGAGCTTCGTCCTCCTGAATACGCAACGCTTGCAAAGGAGAAATGTACCAAGTTCCCAAAAGCGGCGATAAGGCAAAAAGCACGGACATGACCAACCCTAACACCGGCCCCATTAACAAAGGGGTTATGGACCAGGATACTTCAAGTGCAATAGGAAGAAAATCTTTAAGCATCCATGGGAAAAGTTGTTGTAGCCCAAGCCCCATACCGGTACCGATAAGGCCACCCAACAACCCAACGCCCATAATTTGATAGAGAAAAATCAAAAATGTTTGTTTTCGAGTGGCGCCCAAACATTTTAGTACGGCAAGCGAAGAGCGTTTTTCCTTAATGTAGAGGTGTACCGAACTGGCAATACCGATACAACCCAATAACAGCGCGATAAACGCGGTCAAATTTAAAAACTTACCAAAATTGTTGTAACGCCTTCCCAAACGCCTACCCGTAGATTCATGGGTATCCAAATCGGCATTTTCAACATCTAAAATGGGATCTAATCCTTCGGCCAAAGCGGTATAGTCCGGTTCAGGATCCGCAACAAAATAGTACTTGTACTCTACCCTACTTCCGGTTTGTACCAGTCCTGTTCCGGCGATATGCCGATACGGGATGTATATCGGAGGTGCGACGGAAGTGGAGATTCCCGTACTCCCGGGACCGGAAATAATAGCACCCGAGATGGGCAACGTCAGATTTCCGATGGATATGGAGTCCCCTGCCTTTAAGTTATACTGGAGCATTAGCGTGGCATCTACCAGCGCGCCCCCCTCGCCCTGATAATCGATAGCTGCTGAAGGAGGCTCGGTCTCCAGTACTCCATAAAAAGGGTACCCTCCCTCGATACCCCGAACGAAGCCGAGTTTAGCGGCATTCCTTTTCGGGAAGGCCACCATGGAGGGAAAATTAATTTCAGAGGCGTTCTCACCTCCCAAGGAATCCATCACCTTTTGCACCCTAGGCGTGGGCGGCTGCTTGCTAAGGATAATAAAGTCGGAACCCATTAGGGATTTCGACTGCAATCTAAAATTCTCTTTTAAGTTATCCCCGAACGATTGTATGGAGACCAATGCCGTGATGCCCAAAACAATGGACGCCATAAACAATAACAACCGTTTTATACTGGCACGGCCATCACGCCAAGCCATCTTCAAGAGCCATCGCGCACCTACCGATCTTGTTCGAGGCGTATCCACTAGACTTCGGGAGTTAGGTGGCCCTCGACCATTTTACCCCCTTTCAAACGGAGTACATGTTGTGTGCGTTGCGCCAGTTCCAAATCATGGGTTACGATAACCAAAGTGGTACCGGCCTCTTTGTTCAGATCGAACAACAAACGAATGACCTTTTCACCGGTTTCTTCGTCAAGGTTGCCCGTGGGCTCATCCGCAAAAAGAATCTGGGGACGATTGGAAAAAGCCCTGGCTAAAGCGACCCGCTGCTGCTCACCTCCAGATAACTGTGATGGATAATGGTCGTGCCTATCTTCCAGTCCCACCTTTCCCAAAAGGGTCTTCCCTATCTTCATGGGATTTGCAACTCCCTGCAATTCTAAGGGAACAACAACATTTTCCAATGCGGTGAGCGTAGGGAGCAATTGAAAATTTTGAAAAATAAAGCCGACCTTTTTATTGCGGAGTACCGCTCTTTCATCCTCGGTCAACGATTGAATTTCGGAGCCGCATAGCGTAATGGTGCCCATATCGGGGCGATCCAGACCGGCACACAGTCCGAGTAAGGTAGTTTTTCCGCTACCGGACGGTCCTACTATCGAAAAAGTTGCGCCTTGCTCGATACTGAACGAAACATCCTCTAAAACCGTTAATTCTTTTGTTCCGCTGGAATAGGTTTTTCCAAGCTTGTGAACGTTTAATATCTTTGCTGCCATACCATGCGCTATCATTGCTTTTTTCAAGAGTCCGAAAAGTAGTAAAATGATTTCGTTTTAATGAACTCCTATCGATGAACACCTTCTTAAAGTTTCGTTATTTTTTAGTAGTACTATTTTGTTTTTCCTGTGGAGAAAAGCAAAAGACACCAGAAGCACCGAACGTTACGCCTGAAAAGCAAGTGAGTACGAAAAAAAAAGCGGATCGGGGGAATAGGGTGATTCTCTTTTTTGGGAATAGCCTTACCGCGGGCTACGGATTGGATACGGAAGAGTCGTTTCCCGCGCTGATACAAGAACGTATCGACTCCCTAAAACTGCCGTATACCGCAATCAATTCGGGATTGAGTGGTGAAACCACGACTAGCGGACTGAATCGATTGCAATGGGTGCTCAACCAAAAGGTAGATATATTCGTGTTGGAACTTGGGGCCAATGACGGGCTTCGCGGTATTCCCCTGAAGGAAACGCGAAAAAATTTACAAACGATAATCGATCAGGTACTGGAAAAAAATCCCGAAACCCTATTGGTTCTCGCGGGAATGCAGATACCACCAAACATGGGACAGGCATATACCAAGGAGTTCAAATCTATTTTTCCCGATCTCGCCAAAAAAAATGCACTTCCCTTGATACCCTTTCTATTGGACGGTGTTGCGGGAAATCCGGAACTTAACCTTCCGGACGGTATACATCCTACGGCAGAGGGCCAATTGATCGTTAGGGAGAATGTGTGGAGCGTTTTAAAGACACTACTTTAATAACAGGATCAAAAATGTAGGTCACGCCAGTAATCGGACAGGCGTTACAAAACGGATGTTAATCATCCAGTGCTTAGAAGTTGTTTTCATTTTTTTAGAAATCAAAGTGGTTTATTAAAATGGCTGGGGGAACTGATTAAGCCATTTTAGCACGATTTCTTTTGGTACTAAAAGAAAGCGCTTTTTTCACTTGTGAGTTACTTCTTCTATACAAACGCGCTACATCGTTGGCAGCGTCAAACGTAATTTCTTGCTTTACTTCGATTTGTTCCACTATGGTCATTTCAACCGTTTCGACCTTTACTTCTTGTACCCTTTCTTTGGCTTGGGCCGATACTCCGATAAAAAGAACTAAGATGATGGCTGCGATGGTTTTCATGACTTGCGTTTTGTTATAATTATAACTCTGGCAAGCGTATTTCAGGTGGTGGTAAATCGTTCAAAACCACCCATTTTTCGGTAAGTGACAAAAGTTCGGACAAAGCGTTAAAAAGTATCGGTGTAATGATTTTATGTCGATCACCGCTTATCGAAAGAAGGTGCATTTGAACCCGGTTTATTCATTAGAAATTCGTAATGAGAATGGAAAATCCGGTAAAATCAGGGTAAAATGGAAAGAAACTTAAGGGAGGGGCGGTTTCGACCCGTTCATGGGTGCTGTTTGACACGAACAATGCAAACTATTCATTGAATAAAGACCGCTGCGCTGAAAGAACAAAGACCATAAACAAGTGTCAAGTTAAAGCTCAAATTCAAACATCAAATTCAAACGTTCTCACTACATACTTTTTACTCATTACTGACCACGCCAACTGCCTACCGCAACTGTAACTTCAAACTACTCATTGCTAATTGGTCATTGGTTATTGGTCATTGAATAAAGACCGCTGCGCTGAAAGAACAAAGACCATAAACAAGTTCAAGTGTCAAGTTCAAGTGTCAAGTTCAAGTGTCAAGTTCAAATACAAATACAAATACAAATTCAAACATCAAATTCAAACGTCGTCACTACATACTTTTTACTCATTACCGACCACGCCAACTGGCGGCTGGCAACTACAGTGAAAACTACTCATTGCTAATTGCTAATTGTTCATTGTTCATTGTTCATTGTTCATTGTCCATTGAATAAAGACCGCTGCGCTACAGGAATAGCGGTTCGTTCTTTAATATCCAAGTAGTAAAAGAGGATCCGGACAATTTTCGGTGTACTTTTCGACCTCACTTTCATTGCACACCCCGGGATAGTCGCCCTCGGCACCCTCTAGGTCCATTATAACCTGAAAATGCAGGTGCGGGGCATAGTTTACGTTGATATCCGAAGTACCCAAAGTTCCCAACAGCTGCCCCTTTTTAAAACGCTGCCCTATTGTTAGTCCCTTTAGCGAGGCACGGGATAAATGGCCATAAAGGGTATGAAAGGAATATTGCGTTGTCCGGTGTTCCAAAATAATAGTCGGACCGTAATCGCCTTTTGCCGAATTATCCTGAAAGCTATGTACCCTACCATCAAAAGGTGCCAATACCTTGGTACCGGCTTTACACCAAAAATCGACACCCAAATGCACGTCCCTTATTTTGTCGGTCGAAAACGTGGCCTTGTCGCGATACAAATCACGTTTTTCTAGGTAGCCACCATAGGCCACTGTTCCATTTTTCGCTTTAAGAAACGACATAATATAGGTTTCGCAAGCGACAGGATCGGTAATGTCGACCGATTTCAAATTGGTATTGTGAACCGATAAGTTTATAGGAATATATTGGGCCAATGGTATTTCGGCATCCAAAATAGGAATGGGAATTGTAGTAATTCCCTTTGCTAAATTTGCTATGGTTTGCATGGCCAGCAAAGTTCTGCATTAAATTAAAAAACACCTAGCCTGTATCTGAGAAATCGGCAATTCCTTTAACATTTTTTAACCCGCTATGATGTAAGTAGTTCGTACATTGAACAACAAAGCAGTAAAATAACATCAAATGAGACCAAAGCATCTATTACTATTGTTTTTTGTTTCCCTAATCGGAACCAGTTGCCAATCACACGGAAAAGAAAACAAGAAAGCCGTTATAGCCGGTTCGGAACCACAACCGATAGTTGTAGGGGCGGACATGGCCCAACAGGATTTGGAATCGTATGAAACGGCTTATTTTGCAAGCGGCTGTTTTTGGTGCGTAGAAGCCATATTCGAAAGCGTAAAGGGCGTTCAAGAAGTGATCTCCGGTTATTCGGGAGGAACAGAGGAAAATCCCACCTACGAGCAAGTGGGAAGAGGGTTGACCAGCCATGCGGAAGCGGTAAAGGTCTACTACGATCCTGAAGTTATCTCTTTTACGGCCTTGGTCCAGGTTTTTTTTGGGTCGCATGACCCTACTACCCTTAACCGACAGGGACCGGACCGTGGACCACAGTATCGGTCCGTGGCGTTTTACAAGGACGAGAACGAGCGCAAAATAATTGCCGCTTACATTGCGGCACTGCAGGAGCAAAATGTGTATCAGGGAGAACCGATTACCACTGAGGTCATCGCCTTTGAAAAATTCTATGATGCCGAGGACTATCATCAAGATTACGAGAAGAAACATCCGAAGAATTCATACATTACCAACGTTTCTATCCCAAGGTTAAACCGTTTTAAAAAGAACTTTCCCGATTATTTAAAGGAACAAGGACACTAGAACTTTAGCGTATATTTTGCGGTAATGTGACCTTCCCTGGCCTGTTTTCAGACGATGCGCTTGTGTTTTATCTTTAACCGATAAAACGTTCGAATGAGAAACTATCAATTTTCCATAAAGCTATTCGTAGTCTTTTTTCTAATGGCGATTGTTTTATGTGGATGTCAACAAAAGCAGACCGAAGCCGATATCCCTTGGATTTCCTTGTTTGACGGAAACACCTTTAACGGCTGGAACCAAAAAGGAGGAAAGGCCCATTACACCATTAGGGACGGAACTATAGTGGGAACTACGGTATGGGATACCCCAAACTCTTTTCTAACCACGGATAGCTTATTCGATAATTTTATTTTGGAGTTTGAATTTTTGGTCGACCCTGCGATGAACTCCGGGCTGCAGATCAGGAGCAATAGCGTTCCTAGCTATCGACATGGGAATGTTTACGGCTATCAAATAGAAATTGACCCTTCGGATAGAGCCTGGAGCGGAGGAATCTACGATCAATCAAGACGTGGCTGGTTGTGCCCGTTGGCCCAAAACCCGAAAGCGAGAAAAGCGTTCAAGCAAAACCAATGGAACCACTACCGAATAGAAGCCATTGGGGACACCATAAAAACATGGATAAACACTATTCCCGCCGCTCATCTGATAGACGATGTTACCAACAGGGGTTTTGTTGCCCTGCAGGTGCATGAAATTTATGAGAAAAAAAATGAAGGAGCTGAAATCATTTGGCGGAACCTTCGCATTCTCACCGAAAATATTTCAGAATACACCCGAAAAAGCGAGCTTCCACCAATTGTCACAAAAAATACGCTCACGGCCGCCGAAATAAAAGAAGGTGGTTGGAAAATGTTATGGGACGGCCAAAGTACAAAAGGATGGAAAGGAGTGCATTCGGACACTTTCCCAAGTAATCGTTGGCAAATAAAAAATGGAGCTTTATCAGCTCAAACCCAGGATAATAACAAAACAAAACGGGGAAACGATATCATGACCGAAGAAACCTTTGGTGATTTTGAGCTGAAATTGGACCTTAAAATTATACAAAAAAGCAAATCGGATATCATAAGCCATACGGCAGCGGAACTGGAGAAAGCCAAAGACATAGTAATAGGCTTGACGTATCAAATCGATGAAAACATACATCTTACCGCTAACAAAAATGAAAAACGGCGTTACAATGATACCAGCGCTTCCCTTATAGAAATGATCATTCTTGACTCCAAAAAATCGGTTGCAGTAGTCGGGGAATGGAATACCGTCCAAATAAAACACCATAAGGGACAAATAGAACACTGGTTGAATGGAACAAGGGTACTTTCTCAGGAATTGAAAAGTGAAGGACTTCACCAAACATCAGTGCAAAATCGAGATCAAAAAAGACTTGATTTTTTGCGTATCGACAAAGGACATATCGTACTTAATAACGATAGCGGTGCAATTTCTTTTCGAAACATAAAAATGAAACAATAGACCTGAGAAGTGCTTGAATTTTAAGAACCGTGTTATACGAGAGAACGCAAAAAAAAAGAATTTTAAGGCAACGACATCGAGTTTTAAAGAAATTATAAAGAATTAAAAGAATGCGCTTAAATAGTATCGATCAGTACTTTAAATACCTATCAAAGCTTGGAATAAATAATTATAATGTATTTTTCAGTTCAAAATCCACACCTAACCGCTTTAGCCGAAAGTAACATGAAACGTAGAGAATTTGTAAAGAAGGGAAGTTTGGCATCTTTTGCCATAGGAAGCACTAGTGTCGCTTTGGCGAAAACGTTTGTCAAAAGCCCGAACGACGCCATTCGATTGGGAATTATAGGGACAGGTTCACGAGGTGGCGGCCTAATACCCCTCATCAATGAAGTACCGGGCATAACCGTTACCGCCTGTAGCGATATACTCCCTTTTCGACTTGAGGATGGTCTTAAAAAAGTAGCGGGACAAAAAGCGAAAGCCTTTAAGGATTATCGAAAGCTTCTGGAAGATACCGATGTGGATGCGGTACTGATCGCAACACCCCTAAGTACGCATTCCAAAATAGCCATGGACGCCCTTGATGCGGGCAAACATGTGTATTGCGAAAAAACAATGGCGAAAGGTTATAGAGGTACCCAAGAATTGGTTACAAAAGCGATGCAGTCCAAGAGTATCTTTCAAACGGGACACCAATACCACAGTTCTCGTCTGTATACGCATGTGGTGGATCTGATTAAGAACGGCAAGGTAGGCAACATTATCGCCTTCGAATGCCAATGGAACAGAAATAACGACTGGCGCCGTCCTGTTCCGGAACCCGAGTTGGAAAGGTTGATCAATTGGCGGATGTACAAAGAATTTTCTGGAGGTCTGGTAGGCGAGCTGTGCTCCCATCAAATCGATTTTGTAAACTGGGTAACCGATTCGGTCCCCCTTCGGGTAATGGGAAGCGGTGGAATCGACTACTGGAAAGACGGAAGGGAAACCTACGACAATATTCATTTGCTTTACGACTACCCAAAGGGCATCAAAGCAAAGTTTACCTGTATTACCAGTAATGCCCTGAACCACTATCAAATAAAGGTCCAAGGAGATAAGGGAACGATCATATTGGATTACTTAAAAGCTTGGTTTTACCCGGAGGGTAGTTATGACAAAAAAATCGGAGAAGTGGATGGTGTGGCCGGAGCAACAGTTTCTTGGGACGAGGGAAAAGGCATACCGATCGAAGTAAGCCATGCCGACCCTAGCAAACAGGCCATTATGGATTTCAAATCAAGTATTCTCTCCAACAGTAGACCGAGTTCCGATATCGAATCCGGTGCAAAAGTCGCCATCGCCGTTCAAATGGGGCTCGACGCCATGTATAAAAACGAAATTGTTGGTTGGAACGATTCGGTACTAGAACAAAGATAAAACCTTAAGGTAACGCTATGATACGGTTTCGAAAAATGTTTGGTTGCGGAGGGGTTATACTAGAAGCCAAAATGCTATCCTCCCAAAATTAGAAGTAGTACCATTTCTACCTGAAAAATGGCAAATCGCTATTTAAACATTCGAAACGATAGGAAATCGCAAGCAATATTATTCCTCGGCCGCAGTGTCATCGGAAAAGTCCGTGATGCCATGGTCCAACAACATATTGTACCACTGGATTACTTTTTTGATATCGCTGGGATATACACGATCTTCATCATAGTCGGGAAGTACTTCAAAAAAATATTCTTCCAACTTAATTTTGTCCTCCTTATGCCCTATGGAAGTCTTTCCTCCCTTTTCTTTTACCTGAATGTTCAAAAAAACTTGGCGCAAGGGAACTTCCTCCTCCAAAGTGTATATCGCAATTTCCGAAAGTACACTTACATTGCTCCTTAGTCCAACGGTCACTTTCTTTCCCGTTAGCAACGACTCCGCAACAAAGCCGGTTCGGGTCTGTGTTATCAATTTAAAAAGTCCCGGTTTACCACCGATGGAAAGTATTTTTTCTAAGCTCATGATACCTAATACGATTATGCCGCAAATATGCTACTTTTATGCGGATTGAAAGCAAATCACCTTGCTTTTTTCATCTCTGGAAAACGCATGCGATAGTCCACCGCTATTTTACCCTGTGAAATCTGCTTTAACCTCCCTTTCAACAGCCGCTTTTTTAAGGTGGAGAGTTTGTCCGTAAAAAGAACGCCCTCTATATGGTCATATTCATGCTGAATGACCCTTGCCAATAAACCATCATAGGTTTCCCGATGTGGCTTAAAGTTTTCATCCATATACGAAATGGTTACCGTACCTTTTCGTTTGACATCTTCACGTACATCCGGAATGCTCAAACATCCTTCATTGAAGGACCAATCCTCTCCGGTCTCCTCTTCGATCTTAGCGTTGATGAACGCCTTTTTGAAGCCTTTTAAAGCCGTCCTTTCCGTTTCGGAAAGTTCTTCATCATCTGAAAAGGGTGTGGTGTCCACTAAAAACAGACGAATGGGCCGTCCGATCTGTGGAGCGGCCAAACCGACACCGTTCGCATTATACATAGTATCCCACATATTGTCGATCAAATTGGACAGTTCCGGATAGTCGGCATCAATTTCTTTGGCCACTTTTCGCAAAACGGGGTCGCCGTAGGCCACGATGGGTATAATCATTGAAATCTGTTTAAATAGGCCTGCAAAATAAGGGTCGCACTTATTTCATCCACCAAGGCCTTGTTCTTTCTTTTTTGTTTTTTCACCCCGCCCTGTACCATCGCTTGAACGGCCATTTTAGATGTAAAACGCTCATCTTGCCTTGCAATGGGAATATCGGGAAAGGTAGTATTCAACTTTTTCAAAAAGGGTCGGATCAACGCTTCCGATTCCGATGGGGTGTTGTTCATTTGTTTCGGTTCACCAACCACAAATCCGCAGACCTTCTCGGTAGCGACATACGTTTTCAAAAACAAAAAAAGGCGATGCGTTTCTACTGTGGTAAGTCCCGAAGCAATCAATTGCAGTTCATCCGTAACCGCAATTCCCGTTCTTTTTTTACCGTAATCCAACGCCATAAGCCGTCCCGCCATCCCTTTTTTTGGCAAAAATAACCCATAAATTGTTATAAGTATAAAATTGGACCCGAATTCGTTCACGACCTATTATATTTGCAAAAATTTTTAAGCAAATCCATGAACGAATTAAGACATATCATTGAAAATGCCTGGGAAAATCGGGAACTTTTAAAAGAAACCGCTACGCAAGAAGCGATCCGTGAAGTAATAGCGCTTTTGGATTCCGGAAGCCTTCGCTGTGCAGCGCCTACCGATAACGGTTGGCAGATCAATGAATGGGTAAAAAAAGGGGTCGTACTCTATTTCCCGATACAAAAAATGGAGACCTTGGAAACCGGCATCTTCGAGTATCATGATAAAATTCCGTTGAAAAAGGGATATGCGGACAAAGGGATACGGGTGGTACCACATGCTGTGGCCCGGCATGGTGCATACATCTCCTCCGGCACCATTCTTATGCCCAGTTATGTAAACATCGGCGCCTATGTGGACGAGGGAACCATGGTAGATACTTGGGCCACGGTAGGTAGCTGTGCCCAAATAGGAAAAAACGTTCATCTTAGTGGTGGTGTAGGCATCGGTGGGGTTTTGGAGCCCCTTCAGGCCTCCCCCGTCATTATCGAGGACAACGCTTTTGTAGGCTCAAGATGTATCGTCGTGGAAGGTGTCAGGGTAGAAAAAGAAGCTGTTTTGGGAGCCAATGTAGTATTGACGGCCTCCACCAAAATTATCGATGTTACCGGTAGCGAGCCCATTTCAATCAAAGGTAGGGTGCCCGCTCGGTCGGTTGTTATACCAGGGAGCTACACGAAGAAATTTCCCGCAGGGGAATATCAAGTACCCTGTGCCCTTATTATTGGAACACGTAAAGAAAGTACCAATAAAAAAACATCATTAAACGATGCGCTTAGGGAATATGATGTAGCGGTTTAGTAGTTTTGTAGGAATTTTGTAACGGAACATACTTTTTTGGTTTTTTTTCTGTTATTATTCTATTACCAAGCCAAGACCCCTATCCATAGTAAAGCGTCATGAACAACCAAAAAGAGAAAATATCGGCCCTGATTATCTCCTATAACGAGATCGGCTACATTGAAAAGTGCGTGGAATCGGTCAGTTTTGCCGATGAAATCGTCGTTGTTGATTCCTATAGTACGGACGGTACTTATGAATATTTAAAAGCGCATCCCAAGGTGCGGGTCATACAGCACCCCTTTTCCAATTTCACTCTTCAGAAATCCTTTGCCTTAAAGCAGGCTACAAATGATTGGATACTTTTTTTAGATGCTGACGAAATTGTTACCGAGGGGCTCAAGACCGAAATTCAGCAAACGGTGGCCAGCGATACCGACGTTGTTGCCTACTGGTTTTACAGAAAGTTCATGTTCCAAAACAGTCCTTTACATTTTAGTGGCTGGCAGACCGATAAGAACTATCGCTTGTTCAGAAAGAGTAAAGCTAAATTTTCAGATAAGAAAATTGTGCACGAAACCTTGGACGTCGATGGCAAATCGGGGGTGTTTACCGAAAAGCTGATGCACTATTGCTACAAGGACTATGAGGATTACAAAGGCAAAATGCTACGATATGGGCGCCTAAAGGCAAAAGAATCCTTTTATCGTGAAAAACAGTTCAACTATGCCTCTTTGGTGGCTAAGCCGTTATGGAAGTTCTTTAACCACTTTATCATACGACTTGGCTTCTTGGACGGTAAAAAAGGGGTAATCATTTCTTATTTGAACGCCCTTTCCGATTTGGAGCGATACCGCGAACTAAAAAAATTGGAAAAAAAGAACGAACTCGCCTACTATTTACTGATGCCTTAAACGTTTATTGGAGGGTAAAGGCGATTATATGGAACAAACGTAAACCTTCCCACAGAGAGAAGGCTACTCACCTTTTTTAATTTTCAATGCCATAGTGGGTCCAAACCCGTTTTTCCCTTTTGGTTTTTTTACGTATGGCCATGTTCTTGGCAATGGATTCGGGAGTTTTATATCCTCTTTTATGATCCAAGTGCACGCAAACAGCGCTATATCGTAATTGCTTGGATTTAATTCCGAAATTAAAAAGGCGTTCTCCCAATTCCCTATCTTGCCCACCGTATTGCATTCGTTCATCAAAACCGTTAACATTTAAAATGTCTTTCTTCCATCCGGAAGAGTTATGGCCGTTCCAACTGGCATTGGTCGGAGTAAAGGTGTTGAACAATTTGGAAATAAGACCTCTAGCGGTCAACTTGTTGTTGCGAAAGGTTTTTGGTATCCCCATTTCCTTTAACCATTTGATATTGAAACACCGCTGTTTTTCAATATCATCTTTAGTGATGCCTTTTGAAATGTTCATTGGTAGCATGTAGTACCCGCCAGAAATAAAGTAACCTTTGCTCCTGTTCACATTGTGTACTTCCACAAAGTCCTCTCTTGGGATGCAGTCCCCGTCGGTCATGATGATGTAGTCCGCATTGCAGGCAACAACTGATTTATTTAAAATTCGGGATTTTTGAAAACCGTCATCTTCCTGCCAAACGTGAACGATATTGTAGTGGACCAGCCCCTCCATCTCCTCTAGCAACTGTTTGGTTTTGGGACCGGACCCGTCATCGGCGATAACAACCTCAAAATTTTTGAACGTCTGAAAATGGAATCCCCATAAAACCTTCTCTAACCACTCCTCAGAATTAAAGGTGCTGATAATTATGGATATTTTGGGTGTTTCCATGTATTGGTTTAAGTAAATGGCTAAAATATAAAACTCTTATTGTTTATCTTTGAAATCAATAAATTTTAATACAAAATGTTTAAAAAGGTAATTTATGGAATTCTAAAAAAATTCAAATTTTTGCCTCCTTCATTTTATGTAAAAATCTATTATGAATATTATGTCGGGAAAAAACTGGACCTCAAAAACCCGATTGAATTCAATCAGAAATTACAGTGGTTAAAGGTTTATTACAAACCCCCTATTCTTACCCAGCTGGTAGACAAATATTCGGTGAGGGAATATGTCGCCGATACCGTTGGCGAGGCCTACCTGAACGAACTTATAGCAGTATATGATAAAGTAAGTGATGTCGATTTTGCTGTCTTGCCCGAACAATACGTGATGAAAGCGGTTCATGGTTATCATTTTAATATTATAGTACCGGAAAAAGCGAAATTGAACACGCTAAAATCAAAATTGTTGTTGACGAAATGGATGCACAAAAATCAGTATTATCGTGGCGGACTGGAATGGGCCTATAAAAATGTAAAACCCAGGATAATCGTCGAAAAATATCTTACTCAGATCGGAAAGGAATCGATAAGCGATTATAAGTTCTTTTGTTTTGGCGGAGTGCCCAAGTTCATTCAGGTAGATGTGGACCGTACCGTTGGGCATGCTCGTAGTTACTACGATATGGAATGGAAAAAGATGAATTTGGCCACAGATGGAATCAAACCATATGAAGGCGAAATGGAACGTCCTAAAAATTATGATGAAATGTTACTGGTTGCAACAAAACTTGCAGGCGACTTCCCTTTTGTTAGGGTAGACCTCTATAACTTGGATGGTAAAATACTTTTTGGTGAGATGACATTTTATCCCACCGATGGTCGAATGGACTTTATTCCCGACCATTTCAATACCACAATAGGCAATTATTTGACGCTACCTACCATCCCAAAGGGTCAAGAGTACATTACCAAAATCCAGAACTCCTAATCGCAAAATCATCGGCACCATAAATGAAGGTATTTAAAGAACTTCCGATTTCAATCCTTCAGAGTTGTAAGCTCATGCTTATTCCCGCTCGCATCCTAAATAGAAAAGAAAAGGAGGTTGTGCCGGCCATTGTTTCACTTACTTCAATTCCGTCCCGTTTATCCACCCTCCATCTGGTGATAAGAAGTCTGCTGAATCAGGACAGCAGCCCCAAGAAAATACTTTTATGGTTAAATGATGATTTAAAAGGCAAACTCCCAAACAAATTGTCACGTTTGGAATCCGATATTTTCAACATAAAATATTCGCCATTGACCTGTTCCCATAGGAAATTGGTCCATACCCTAGAATGCTACCCGGAAGATATTATCATTACCTGTGATGATGATTTGATGTACAGGAAGAACTGGCTTTCGAAAATATATAGGGAACATCAAAAACAAACCGATGTGATCATTGGGAACCATACCGTACATGTAAATCACGACAACGAAAACAACCCATTACCTTTCAAACAATGGCGCCAAAAGTATGTTACCGTAACCAACCCAAAAGCTTTGGTTCCCATTGGTGCATGGGGAATTCTCTATCCTCCACGATCGCTTTCCAAAATTACCGTGGACAGTGAATTATTTTTAAAACTAGCGCCGAAAGCCGACGATTTATGGTTTAAGGCCATGGCCTTATTAAACGGCACCCTTTCGGTACAGTCGACCGATCTCCCAAAAGAACCCATTCCGATAGTAGGCTCTCAGAAGGTAGCACTTAAAAAAGAAAACTTGGGAAAGGACAAGAATACAGAGCAATGGAATGCCCTGAACAAAGCATTTAACTTAAGTAATTTGATTTTGGGCCAATGACCGAAGAAATCAACAAATGTCTAGAAGTACTTAAAAAAGGGCAACTTATCCTTTACCCAACCGAGACCATTTGGGCCGTCGGCTGCGATGCCACTAATGAAGAGGCCGTTAAAAAGGTTTACGATCTCAAGGAACAGGAACCCGGGAACGGTCTTATATGTCTGGTGGCAAATGATGCGATGTTGGAACGCCATATTCCAGAAGTTCCCGAACTCGCCTATGATCTCATGGACGTCTCCGAAAGTCCGATTACCCTGGTATACGATAATCCAAAAGGAATCGCTTCAAACGCATTGGCCAAGGACGGTAGCCTGGCGGTGCGTGTCGTATCCGACAAATTTTGCCGGTACCTGATCAATGCATATCGCAAACCTCTGATCGCCACTTCGGCCCGCACATCGCAAAACCCGATACCAAAAACGACGGAAGATATTGAACGGTCCATTTTAAAAGAAGTCGACTATGTGGTACCTTTACCCTCCAAAATTAGCAACGGTAGCCGTTCTTCGATAATCAAAATTGGAAATGACAGCAGTGTAAAGATTATCCGAAATTAAAAATCGCAATAGGCACCAACCGACAGCGGTGGACTGTCATACGCTACAAAAGCAATAGGCCCATCTTGTGAAGGCAACCGATGGTCCGATTCGTACAAAGGGCGGTAAAACAGAGCATTCCAATGGTACCGTTATCGTTCGAAGACATCGATTGTATCATAATAAAAAAGTATCCTTGAATCATAAAGAAGCATTAAAAGCCCCCATTTTTAAAACAATATCGGAAGCAGCCGAACTCCTCGGAGCGGAATGCTACGTAATCGGAGGATTTGTTCGTGACTACCTGCTCCAAAGAGGGAACGCAAAGGATATCGATATCGTAATCGTGGGAAGCGGAGTACAACTGGCCAAAACCGTAGCCGATCGGCTCGAGGGAAAACCCAAGGTTACCGTTTTTAAAAACTTTGGCACGGCAATGATCAAGGGAGATGACCTCGAAGTCGAATTCGTAGGGGCCAGAAAAGAAAGCTACGACCGTAACAGTAGAAAACCCATCGTTGAAAACGGCACCTTGAAAGACGACCAAAATAGAAGGGACTTTACGATCAACGCCTTGGCATTATCCTTGGCAAAAAATAGTTTTGGCGACCTTATAGATCCTTTTGCCGGTCTACAAGACCTCGAAAACAAATGTATTCGAACACCCTTGGAACCCGGAGTCACCTATTCCGATGATCCCTTGCGTATGCTCCGTGCCATTCGGTTCGCCTCTCAATTAAAATTTACCATCCAAAAGGAATCCTTGGCAGCTATCGCAAAACATAAGAAACGGTTGAAAATTGTGTCCAAAGAGCGAATCGTGGATGAACTTCATAAAATTTTGGCAAGTCCAAAACCGTCCATCGGGCTCTCCCTGCTGCACAAAACGGAACTCCTTCCCTACATACTGCCCGAACTGATCGCTCTGGAAGGTATAGAAGAAATAGAAGGGCAACGCCATAAAGATAATTTTTGGCATACTTTGGAAGTAGTCGACAATATCGCCGAAACCACAGAAAATCTTTGGCTTAGATGGGCCGCCTTGTTGCACGATATTGGAAAGGCACCCACAAAAAAATTCCACAAAAAAATTGGTTGGACTTTCCATGGCCACGAATTTGTAGGGTCTAAAATGGTGTATCGCCTGTTCAAAAGACTTCGGATGCCCTTGAACGATAAAATGAAGTTCGTACAAAAAATGGTTTTGATGAGTTCTCGCCCCATTGTGCTCTCCGAGGACTATGTAACGGATTCTGCCGTCCGGCGATTGGTTTTCGACGCCGGGGAGCACGTAGAAGACCTTATGACACTTTGCGAAGCCGATATAACAACCAAAAATCCAAGAAAACAACGGCGTTATAAAAACAACTTTCAACGGGTCCGGAACAAAATAGTAGAAGTGGAAAACCGTGACCATATCCGAAATTTTCAGCCCCCTATCAGTGGCGCTGAAATTATGGAAACCTTCGACCTAAAACCGTCCAGGGAAATAGGGGTGATCAAAGAGGCCATAAAGGAAGCCATTTTAGAGGGAACCATACCAAATGAATATGCCGCCGCAAAGGAGTACATGAAAGAAAAAGGAATTGCATTGGGGCTATCCCCAAAAAAGTAGTATTGTCGTCAATTCCTACATAGCCAACTGCATGTAAGAAACATGCCCTTTACCTATAAAAAAAGGCCTTTCACCGACAATTTAACAGGAAATCACAACAAAAGAGTGTTTTTATTAAAGGTTTACCGTTACATTTGTTAAAATTTTAACGCTGTCTGTACCTACCCGATAGTGCTATTTAAAAAAACACTAACCATAATCCCCTTTTCCCATGGAACATTGTTTCACTATCCCACGGATGAACATCCTAGGGCAAATCTGCCCAAACCAAAATTCTCTAATAGCGAAATTTAGGTGTAAAAATTCTTGATTGTAGAATAAAACCGGAATTAAGCAGTTGTAATAAAATTATTATAAGTAAAAACTTACATTTAATTTAGTTTTTACTTATAATTATTATGATTTCTATTATTTTCAATACAAAATAGTGACCGATAACGGTCAAAATGGGTCCAACATGGATAAATCATTAACCAAAGAATTTAGTTCCAATCAACCACCAAAAATTGAGTTTATGAAACACTTTAACGTTCTGAACCTTTTCAATACAAAAAGGGTATTTTACCTCCTATCCATTTTTTTAATGACCAGTGGGTTTTGGAATACCGCTACTGCACAAATTACCACGTCAGCGAGCATTCTAAGTTCCGGCTTCACTACCGAGGGCGAGTACGTGGTATGCTATCGTGTAGAACTTGAAAACAATGGTACTACGGATGTCTGTAGTCCACAAATAACGAGTAGTCTTGTGACCGCACCGGGATATCCTTCCATCCTAAGGATAGAGGCTATCGGCTTATCGCAGTCCGGTTTTAACGGTGCGGATTTAAATACCACCGGAACAGCTTTTAACACCGGAAATCCCGAAGGTGATGCAATCGATCCGGCAACCATAAAATGTATTCCTCCCGGAGGACGGTTGCGTCTAGCCTACAAAGTGTATTCCGACCCTGCCGTGGTGGGCGATGGTACTATAGTTACCGTAAGCCATACCACTTCAGGTATTGATGGTGCCGGAGCAGGCGCCACTGTTACGGACACCCAACAATCGAACGTAACACTTACCAGTACCAATGTCATTCCAGGAGCCGCCATGCAAGCATTTCAAGGAGGGGCTTCACTTCCAAATTCTTCTACTTTGGATGTGAATTTGGACGGTACCTACGATTTTACATATCGGGTAACCTTAGGAAACTATCAAAATGATGGCGGAACGGGTATCAATGCAACCAATATTACATTTACGGATAACTTCAGTCATATATTTGGCATTATGCCCATTAATTCGGTGAGTGTGGTCCCCTCACCTGCGGGCAACCTTACCCCCAATCCAAATTTTAACGGTGGGGCATCTACCGTTGGCGGCGCAACCGTAACACCCGACATTACCATTGTATCCGGTGGTACCCTTACCCCCGACCAAACCGATTACGTGGATGTTGTCTTAAATGTGGGGCCTACTACCAATACTGCCAACCGTTTTACCAGTGGTATCGTATCGGCGGACCAAGATGTATTGGGAGGCCGGGTATCCGAAATTTCCGTATTTGGACAAGATCCGGAAAGTGGAGATTCAAGAGGACCGGCAGACGCCTGTGGTGGCGGAACTTCGGTTCGTTTCGGGTTTACCGGACAACTGAACAGTAGTAAAAGCCTAATAGACTATCGGGCATCCGCAAGTGGTACTCCAGGTCATTATGACCTTACTTACGACATCTTGGTAGAGGCAGATCCATCCAATGATATCAACTTAAAAAGACTTTCCGCAATCGACGACATCGAAAGTACCTTTGGGAGCGCCTTCATAGGTATTGTAGGTGATCCGGTAATAAATAACATCGATGCAAACAGTCCTCCATTGCCGAACACCGCTTACGACGGTGAAACCGGTACCGGGGTCGGTAGCAATGTAGACCTACTTGCCGGTTCACAGGCTGACATTTTAGGACCGGGAGAACGTTTCCTGATTCGATATACGGTCGAGGTAGACTTGAGTAATTCCGTAACCCCATTGAACAATATTGTAGAGGTTTCTGCAGCCAACACCAGTAACCAACAAGTAAACGTAGTAAACAGCAACGCAAGTTTTGATTATGTGGATACCGATGGGGACGGTGTTCCCGATTTAACAGACCTTGATGACGATAACGACGGCATTCCCGATACCGAGGAGCAATCTTGTGGAACGGGAGGAAATTTTGGCCCAAGACATTTTTACAGTAACAATACCCCAGGCACGTATGACCTTGACCCCTTTCAAGACCCGGTAGGACCTTTTAACAATATCAGTCCCCAAAGCTTGGGAGGAGGGGTAAGCCTTGTTCCCGCGGCCGGTGACGCAGCGGGTGCGCCCTACCTTAATATCCAAGGGGTGGATCAGACCACCTTGGCCGATGCCATTACCTTCGGGGATTATGTGGAATTTACTTTTGATACCGATGCCAGTGATGTAGGCTGGTACATATACCGTTTCAGTTGGTCCGTTTTTAATGGAGGGCCTTCTTCCCAGCCGCGGCGTAACGATTTTAAGGTAGGCGTACTAATGTCCGACGATGGTTTTACTACGAGCACTACGGTACTTCAGGATTATGTTCCTTCCATACTTCCAAGTTTTGATGACAACCGTTTTCTACAGACCCCCTATTATCTGGCGCCTTCTTCAAGCTACACCGTACGCATTTATGCATACGATGCACCTACCGCGGACGGACAGGCGACCTATGATGATATCGCGTGGCTATACGATTCCTGTCAGATACTGAACAATGATAGCGATGGTGATGGCATCCCCAACAATTTGGACTTGGATTCCGATAACGACGGTATCCCCGATATCGTAGAGGCTGGCGGTACCGACGCCGATGGCGACGGACAGATAGACTACCCCACCCCGGGAGACCCTTCTACAATGGTAGATGCCGATAACGACGGACTTGCCGATAGTGTCGATAACGTCGACAGCGGGTCGAGTTCCGGTGAGGTAACCAGTGGTACGCCATTGGCCAACCCCGACTCCGACAACGACGGCGTAGACGACAGGCTCGACCTAGATTCCGACAACGACGGCATTACCGATATCCGAGAGGCTGGTGGTACCGATGCCAACAACGATGGAGAGGTAGACTACGCCACTCCCGGTGACCCCACCACAATGGCGGATGTCGACGGAGACGGCTTTACCGACACCATCGATACCACTGAAGGAGGTACCGCACTGCCCGACACGGACATCGATGGAGACCTGACCAAGGACAGGGTAGACCTAGACTCCGATAACGACGGGATTTATGATGTGGTCGAGTCCGGAGGGGCCGATACCAATGCCGACGGAAGGGCGGACGACGACGACAACAACGCGGACAATACCGCCAGTAACGGTATACCCACATCCGCGGGAACGGGCAACATTCCAACGGAGACCACTACGGGTACGCCCGACCACCTGAACCTCGATAGCGACGGTGATGGTTGTTCCGATGCCAACGAAGCATACGTGGACCCCGCTGCCGATGGAGGCGACGGTGGACAATACGGAACGGGAACCCCCGCTCCCACCACGAACGGACTGGTCGATGCTGCGGGATATGACACCGGAGCCGTATCAGCAGTGACAGATGCCAATAATAACGTGGCATGTCAAGATTCCGATGGCGATGGGATTCCGGACCTTGTCGATCTCGATGATGATAATGATGGCATCCCGGATATCGTAGAATGTGCGGAGCCGAACGACATAGGAAATACAGGCCCCGGTACCGTAGGCTCCGGAACATTTGTGGAGCAATTGGCCTTTGTCCAGTGGGGTGGAGACTTTGCGGATGGTGTAGATATTGGTGACACCCTTACCCAAACCCTAAGCGATGGAGCGCAGATAACGATTACCGTTACCGACGCAAATGCGGGTTCTAAATTTTTTGTGCCCGATGGAATCGCATCTTTTTCCGGAGCTTTGTTACAAACACAATATGACGATAACGGGAACAACTATGCCCTATATTCGAGTACGGATGGGGAAGAATTGGAAATGACGGTTCAGATTACGGCGGTAACCGCCACCGGCATACCGTTCTTACCTTCAGTGATTTTCACGGATGGGGAACGTACCGATAATAACGAAACAAATGTTGCCACCACCAACGGTACTCCATGGACACTTTCTGAGGAGGTCGCCTACAGCGGAAGCGGACCTATCGTTTCTGGAGCGGGAACATTGACCGTTTCTATTGATGACACCGTAAACGGGGTTCCATTATTCCGTTCGGACGGCGTAACGGAACTACGCTTCAGCACATCGGACATTCCAGGACCGACCGATGGAAGACAGGCCATTACCTTTGGCTTTTTAACGCAGGCAGATGATGACTTTGATGGTATCGCCAACTGTTTTGATAGGGATTCCGATAACGACGGTATCCCCGATATCGTGGAAGCCGGTGGTACCGATGCCGATGGCGACGGAGAGATAGACTACCCCACCCCCGGTGATCCTACCTCAATGGTGGATGCCGATAACGACGGACTTGCCGATAGTGTCGACAACGTGGACAGCGGCTCCGGTGCCGGAGAGGTGACCGATGGTACGCCATTGGCCGACCCCGACTCCGACAACGACGGCCTGGTCGACAGGCTAGACCTGGACTCCGACAACGACGGTATTACCGATATCACCGAGGCCGGTGGTACCGATGCCAACAACGACGGAGTGGTGGACTACGCCACTCCGGGCGACCCATCCACTATGGCGGACGTGGACGGAGACGGCTTTGGCGATGCCATAGATACCACCGAAGGAGGTACCGCCTTGATAGACGAGGACACCGATAACGACGGGACCAAGGACAGGCTCGACCTGGACTCCGATAACGACGGGATCTACGATGTGGTCGAGTCCGGAGGGGCCGATACCAATACCGACGGAAGGGCCGACGACGACGACGACAACGCGGACAATACCGCCAGTAACGGTATACCCACATCCGCGGGGACCGGAAACGTCCCGACCGAGACCACTACCGGTACACCGGACCACCTGAACCTCGATAGCGACGGTGACGGTTGTTCCGATGCCAACGAGGCGTACGTGGACCCAGTGGCCGACGGCGGCGACGGTGGACAGTACGGAACGGGAACCCCCGCCCCTACCACGGACGGACTCGTCGATGCTGCCGCATACGATACCGGTGCCGTGGCCGCAGTGACAGATTCCAATAATAACGTGGCATGCCAAGATTCCGATGGTGACGGTATTCCCGATCTTTTCGACCTTGATGACGACAATGATGGCATTCCCGATACCGTAGAGGGTACAGGGGACGCCGACGGCGATGGCATTATCGATGCCCTCGACCTGGATTCCGATAACGACGGTATCCCCGATATCGTGGAAGCCGGTGGTACCGATGCCGATGGCGACGGACAGATAGATTACCCCACCCCCGGTGATCCTACCTCAATGGTGGATGCCGATAACGACGGACTTGCCGATAGTGTCGACAACGTGGACAACGGCTCCGGTGCCGGCGAGGTGACCGATGGTACGCCATTGGCCGACCCCGACTCCGACAACGACGGCCTGGTCGACAGGCTAGACCTGGACTCAGACAACGACGGTATTACCGATATCACCGAGGCCGGTGGTACAGATGCCAACAACGACGGGGAGGTGGACTACGCCACTCCGGGCGACCCTACTACCATGGTGGACGTGGACGGCGACGGCTTTGCCGATGCCATAGATACCACCGAAGGAGGTACCGCATTGATAGACGAGGACACCGATAACGACGGGACCAAGGACAGGCTCGACCTGGACTCCGATAACGACGGGATTTACGATGTGGTCGAGTCCGGAGGGGCCGATACCAATACCGACGGAAGGGCCGACGACGACGACGACAACGCGGACAATACCGCAAGTAACGGTATACCCACATCCGCGGGGACCGGAAACGTCCCGACCGAGACCACTACCGGTACACAGGACCACCTGAACCTCGATAGCGACGGTGACGGTTGTTCCGATGCCAACGAGGCGTACGTGGACCCAGTGGCCGACGGCGGAGATGGCGGACAGTACGGAACGGGAACCCCCGCCCCTACCACGGACGGACTCGTAGATGCCGCGGCATACGATACCGGTGCCGTGGCCGCAGTGACAGATCCGCTGCAGTCCGATACCTGTAACGATTCCGATGGGGACGGTGTTCCGGATCTTTTGGACCTTGATGACGACAACGATGGCATTCCCGATACCGTAGAGGGTACAGGGGACGCCGACGGCGATGGCATTATCGATGCCCTCGACCTGGATTCCGATAACGACGGTATCCCCGATATCGTGGAAGCCGGTGGTACCGATGCCGATGGCGACGGACAGATAGATTACCCCACCCCCGGTGATCCTACCTCAATGGTGGATGCCGATAACGACGGACTTGCCGATAGTGTCGACAACGTGGACAACGGCTCCGGTGCCGGAGAGGTGACCGACGGTACACCGTTGGCCGACCCCGACTCAGACAACGACGGCCTGGTCGACAGGCTAGACCTGGACTCCGACAACGACGGTATTACCGATATCACCGAGGCCGGTGGTACCGATGCCAACAACGACGGGGAGGTGGACTACGCCACTCCGGGCGACCCTACTACCATGGTGGACGTGGACGGCGACGGCTTTGCCGATGCCATAGATACCACCGAAGGAGGTACCGCCTTGATAGACGAGGACACCGATAACGACGGGACCAAGGACAGGCTCGACCTGGACTCCGATAACGACGGGATTTACGACGTGGTCGAGTCCGGAGGGGCCGATACCAATACCGACGGAAGGGCCGACGACGACGACGACAACGCGGACAATACCGCAAGTAACGGTATACCCACATCCGCGGGGACCGGAAACGTCCCGACCGAGACCACTACCGGTACACCGGACCACCTGAACCTCGATAGCGACGGTGACGGTTGTTCCGATGCCAACGAAGCGTACGTGTCGGCAATCGCCGATGGCGGAGATGGCGGACAGTACGGAACGGGAACCCCCGCTCCTACCACGGACGGACTCGTCGATGCGGCTGCATACGATACCGGTGCCGTAGCCGCAGTGACGGATGCCTTGGATACCACGGCATGTCAGGACAATGATGGCGATGGGATTCCCGATATTATCGATCTTGATGATGATAACGATGGCATTCCCGATACCGTAGAGGGTACCGGGGACGCCGATGGCGATGGCATTATCGATGCCTTCGACCTGGATTCCGACAACGATGGTATCCCCGATATCATAGAGGCCGGTGGTACCGATGCCGATGGCGACGGACAGATAGACTACCCCACCCCCGGTGATCCTACCTCTCTGGTGGACACAAATAACGACGGATTGGATGATACCATAGCGGCCGTCCCTTTACCGGACCCAGATTCTGATGGAGATGGAATAAAGGACCGCTTGGATCTTGATGCCGACAATGACGGTATTCCCGATGTAACCGAAGCCGGTGGTACCGATGCTGATGGCGATGGTGTAATCGGCGGCTTTACCGACACCGATCAAGATGGTTTGGCCGATAGCGTTGATCCGGTCGGTCCAGCTACACCTGGTACTCCATTACCACGACCGAACAGTGATAGCGATAACGTTCCAGATTGGTTGGATATCGATTCAGATAACGACGGAATTACCGATGTAACCGAAGCGGGTGGTACCGATGCCGATGGCGACGGACGTATCGATGGCTTTACCGATGCCGATGGCGACGGATTTACGGACAGTGTAGATACCGACGACAGTACCACCCCAACACCTTTGGATGGTGCGGGCACCGAATTACCGGCACCTGATTTTGATGGGGACGGAAGACCGAACTATCTCGACATCGATTCCGACAACGACGGGATTACCGATGCTACCGAATCTACCATTGCGATCGGTGAGGATGCCGACGGGGACGGAGAAGTAGACGGTTTTGTAGATGCCAACGGTAATGGATATGACGATGCTACCGAAACCGAGCCGCTTACCTTAAGTAATTTTGATGGCAACGGTGGTCCTGACTATTTGGACATCGATAGCGATGACGATGGTATTGTAGATAACATTGAAGGACAATCGACCGACGGTTACGTTGCCCCATTAGGCATCGACACTGACAATGATGGATTGGACGATGCCTACGATAGCGAAACCAATTCAACAGGTATTGACCCTGTAAACACCAGTGGTAACGGTGCTCCCGATTATTTGAATCTGGATACCGACGAGGATGGTATTTCCGACCTGATCGAAGGTTGGGATACCGATGCGGACGGCACCCCGGAGGTAACACCTTCTGGAAACGATACCGACAATGATGGGTTGGATGATGCTTTCGATCAGGATTTGACATTACCGGAACCGACCAACAGCGGGCAAACCCCAAATTCGTTCCCAGACGCACAGGTTGCCGGAGGTGATCGTGATTGGAGACAGGGTGCCGATGCGGATGGCGACGGTGTGCTGGACGATCAAGAGATTGCCGATGGCACCGATCCTAACGATCCGTGCGACTTCCTTATGGCCAGTATTACCGAACCTCAAGGAGGTAGTTACCTCACCGCCGATTGCGATGGTGACGGGGTTACCAACGAACAGGAAATAACGGACGGAACCAATCCAGAAGATCCTTGCGAATTTTTGGAAGCCAGTGTCACTTTAGAGCCATCTGGCGACTATCTCATATCGGACTGTGATGGCGACGGCGTTACCAATGCGTCCGAAATTGCGGACGGCACCGATACGAACGATCCTTGCGACTTTGACCCGACAAGTGTTTCGGTCGACCCATCTGGCGAGTATCTTACTACGGATTGCGATGGCGATACCATACCGAACGGTCAAGAGTTGATCGATGGTACCGATCCGAACGACCCATGTAGTTCAAGAGGCGGTACGCCACCTGCCGGATCGGTATGCGATATAGAAGTCGATAACGACTTGGTAGGACCACAGATCGATGAAGGGTTCTTTAGGATAAATAACATTAATGCGTTCCCTAACAATACCGTGCGTATTTATAACCGCTGGGGCATATTGGTTTTCGAGACCAATGGCTATGACAACGGGAACAATAATTTCCGTGGCATCTCCAATGGTAGGGCCACCATCCAAAAGAACGAGGAGTTGCCGGTAGGGGTCTACTTTTATATCATAGACTACGTCAACAACGGTACCTCTAGGACCAAGTCCGGATATTTATATGTCAATCGATAATCAAGCAACAACCAATTACTATAAAAAGATACCATGAAAAAATTCTTTATAGCTTTAACGTTGATACTGGCCGCGTCGAATGGTCTTTTCGCCCAACAAGATGCACAATACACCCAGTATATGTACAATACCATTGCAGTGAACCCTGCTTACGCCGGTTCACGGGGCGTACTGAGCTTGAACGGTCTTTACCGAACGCAGTGGATAGGATTGGACGGTGCGCCGACCACTTTTACCGCAAACTTTCACACCCCGGTGTCCCGACGCGTCGGGATCGGGCTGTCCGTGGTAAGCGACGAAATCGGTAACGGTACCAACCAGGACCAGTATTTCGACGCGGTGTTCTCCTACACGGTGCCTACCTCGGAGAACGGAAAGCTCTCTTTTGGTTTAAAGGCCGGGGGACATCTGCTTAACGTAGACTTTACAAAGCTCCAAAATTACAGGGCCGATCTTAATGCGACCAATCTGGACAATATAGACAGTAAGTTCTCTCCAAATTTTGGAGCGGGCGTCTATTACCATACCGATAAGTTCTATGCCGGGGTATCGGTACCCAATTTCCTAAAGACCCAACATTTTGATGACGCATCGGGCAATGCCTCCTTTTTGGCAGAGGAACGTTTGAACCTATATCTGATTACCGGATATGTGTTCGACCTAAATCCCGATCTGAAGTTCAAACCGGCAGCCTTGGTAAAGGCCGTCAGTGGGGCTCCCTTGCAAGTGGACGTTTCCGCGAATTTTATGTTCAATCAAAAGTTTACCTTGGGAGCCGCCTATCGGTGGGATGCCGCGCTGAGTGGACTGTTCGGGTTCCAGATCACCGATCAGTTCATGTTAGGGCTTGCATATGACAAAGAAATTACCGAACTGGGCAATACCGCATTTAACAGTGGCTCTTTTGAGATTATGTTGCGCTACGAGTTCCTTACCAAGTACAAAAAAGTAATAACCCCAAGATTCTTCTAAAACATACAGCCGATGAAAACAGTAATATCAAGTATCCTTTGTACCCTTTTCGCCATTGCGATCTGCAACGCGCAGGACAAAAAGGTAGAAAAGGCCGGAGACAAGTTCGATTCCTTTGCATATGCCGGGGCAATCGACGATTATGAAAGTCTGGTCGAAAAAGGATATACCGACGAACAGATATTTAAGAACTTGGGAGATGCGAACTATAAGAACGCCGACTATGATGTAGCGGCCGACTGGTATAGCAGGCTCTTCAAATTGGAAGGAATCACCGTAGACCCCGATTATATGTACCGCTATGCGCAATCGCTCAAATCGAACGAAGAGTATGAGGCGGCCCGCGCATGGATGCAAAAATATGAAGAGGCAAAGGCAAGTGATCGTAGGGCCAAAGTTTCCAAAGCCAACCCGGACTATCTTGAAAAGATCAAAGCGCGATCCGGACGTTATGAAGTGAAAAGCCTTTCCGTGAATTCACCACAGTCGGATTTTGCCCCATCGTTCGATGGCGACAATTTGGTTTTTTCCACCGCTAGGGATTCCGGCATTACGTCAAAAAGGGTACATCTATGGAACAATAGTGCTTTTTTAAACCTGTACAGCGCTACGCCGGATGCTTCAGGGGAATATACCAACGCATCCAAACTATCCAATGCCCTGAACAAAAAAACCCATGAATCCTCCACCGCGTTTACCAAGGACGGTACCACGGTGTACTTTACAAGGAACAATTCCAATAATGGAAGATTTTCAAGGGATGACGCCGGAGTGAGCCGTTTAAAGATCTATCGCGCCAATTTGGATAATGGCAATTGGACCAATATCATTGAGTTACCCTTTAATGACGACTCCTATTCCGCGGCCCACCCTACCCTAAGTCCGGACGAATCCAAACTGTACTTCGCTTCCGATATGTTGGGCAGTGTGGGACAGTCCGATATTTTTGTGGTAGACCTGCATAGCGACGGTAGTATCGGTGTACCAAAAAACTTAGGAAACGAGATCAATACCGAAGGTAGGGAAACGTTCCCTTACGTGACCGACGAGAACGTACTGTACTTTGCATCGGACGGTCATCCGGGACTCGGCGGGTTGGACGTTTTTGCGACCAGCATCAAGGATCTGGACAATCTTTACATTATTAATGTCGGGAAACCGATCAACAGTGAGGAAGACGACTTTTCGTTTATCATCAATGAAGAAACCAAAAAGGGTTTCTTTGCCTCGAACAGGGAAGGTGGCCAAGGAGGCGACGACATTTATGCCTTCACCGAAAACGACCCCATAGATCTGGTTTGCCATACAATGGTCAAAGGTACCGTTACCGACGACGAAACCGGCAATCCGATGGGGAACGCCAAAGTTGCCATTTTTAACCGGAATGCCGAACTGGTATCCGAAACCCTGAGCAATGCCGATGGAAGCTTTATGTTAGAGGGCGACTGTAAGGACGGCTCCTACAAGGTAGTAGCGACCAAAGAAGAATACAATGATGGCGATACCGCATTCGAGGTGGTCGGTGCCAATAACACCGAAGACGTTGAAGTCCGTTTAAAGAAAACCATTAAACAGGCCGATGAGGGAACCGATTTGATCGCGTTCTTAAAATTGGAACCGGTATACTTTGATTTGGATAAGGCCGATATCCGTCCTGACGCGTCGAGGACCATGACGGCCGTTATCGAATATATGAATACCTTTCCCGACATTAAGGTACAAGTACAATCCCATACCGATGCCAAAGCAAGCACCGGTTACAACAGTGGTCTTTCCAAAAGAAGGGCGAAAAACACTGTTGCCTATTTGATTGCCAATGGCATCGATGCTTCCCGAGTTTCGGGAGAAGGTTTTGGGGAGTCGCAATTGACCAACGAATGTAATACGCGGGAAAGTTGCCCAGATGAAAGACATCAAGAAAACCGAAGATCGGAATTTATCGTTGTCCGTTAGGGACGCATAACTTATCATTAAAAAAGGCCGTTCGTTATCGAACGGCCTTTTTTTGTGGGCGGCATAAACGTAAAGGGCCGTTATACCATTTCTGGTGTTAAGCACCTTTGAAACTATTGTTCCTACTCTGCGAAAGATGTGGTAATTTTGTAAAAAAAAGCATATTTCATGCAAATATCCTTCAGAAAAATTGCTAAAATTTCTTTGGTACTGGTCTATTTAGTGATTGCCGCAGGCGCTATTGTACGGATGACCGGGAGCGGTATGGGCTGCCCCGATTGGCCCAAATGCTTCGGATACCTAATCCCGCCGACAGAGGCATCCGAACTGGCGTGGGAGCCCAACCGAAGTTATGAAAAAGGCCAGGTCATCATTGTATCCGAAGCGCTTCTGGTAGCGAAAACGGATTTTAAAACCGAGGATACCTTTTTGGCGGACCACTGGGAGCCCTATACCAAGCATGAATACGCTATTTTTAATCCTTGGCACACGTGGATCGAGTTCATAAACCGACTATTAGGGGCCTTGGCCGGTTTGGGCACATTGGTATTGGCCATTGCTTCGCTTCGTTTTTGGAGAAAGCGAAAAACGATTACGGTACTTTCCTTTTTAACGGTTTTTGCAATGGGATTTCAAGCCTGGTTGGGCGCTACCGTAGTGTATTCGGTATTGGAACCTGTAAAAATAACCATCCATATGGTAATGGCATTGGTGATTGTTGCCCTCTTGCTCTATATCACCTATACCACCAAAACGCCCAGGCCAACATTTCGGTATGACCGTCAACTGTTGGTACTTATCGGTCTGGCGGCACTGTTGTCGATGGTTCAAATCGTTATGGGAACACAGGTACGGCAATTCGTGGACCACCGGATAGATGTTGTTGGCGAAATCGCAAAAAACCTTTGGTTACAAGACCCCGACCTTTGGTTCTACGTCCATCGTTCCTTTTCCATACTGGTAGTACTGTTGAACGGTTATATCGCATACCGGGTATACAAAGGTGACTTTGGTTATACCAAGGTGTTTTGGGTACTTGGCATTGTTTTCCTTGAAGTACTTAGCGGTATCGCGATGTTTTACCTTGACTTTCCCTTCGCCTCGCAACCGCTCCACCTCATCTTGGCATCACTGCTTTTTGGCACCCAGTTTTATTTGGTTTTAGAAATATTTAATGGGGATAAAAGTCCCAAATCTTTGTAACTTTGCCCTCACCTTAATTTGGGGCGATGATTTACAAAATCAGGATTATTTTAGATGCAAAGGAGGATATTTTCAGGGATATCGAAATTGCTGCGGAAGTAAGTTTGGAAGAACTCCATAATTCCATTGCGCAGTCTTTCGGTTTTTTGGGAACCGAGATGGCCTCGTTCTATACCTGCGACGAGGAATGGAACCAAGACGAGGAAATCGCACTTTTTGATATGGGCGAAGGCGGAGCTACGGTACGGCTGATGAACGAGACTTTTTTGGAGGATATTTTAACGGAACAACATCCCAAACTCATTTACGTCTATGATTTCTTGAATATGTGGACCTTTTTTGTGGAGCTTGCCGATGTTGTGGAAAAAGAAGATGGCAGGGCATATCCGAACCTGTTGTTCAGCTTTGGTGAACTGCCCGATGCACCGCCCGAAAAAAAGTTTGAAGCGGATCCTTCGGTAGATTTTGACGACACCTTCGAAAACTACGACGACCTGGATTTTGACGAGAACTGGAACTAATACCATTTTTTCTTTTTGAACATTTTTTAACAAGCTTCGGGCCATGCACTTTTGGCATTGGCACGACAAAAGCCCTACAACCGATGATCAACCTGTATTCCACTCAAATCGATAGCATTTCCCTACACCGCGTAGGAAACAAAAATAAGAACGAGGGTATTTTTTTATCCCAAGAACCGTTTTCACTCAATGATGAGACTACCGGTCTGCTAAAGGAGTATTTTTTTAAACCATTTCGAGAAAAAGAAGAAAGTTATTTCAAGCTCTCTAACGAGGTCGATGTAGCGTTCAATACGTTGCACAAAATCGTTTCGGATATTTTTGCCGATCCTGCGAGCCTACACGCCAATTCAAAAAAAGTGGCTACCCACCTCTTCGAACAGTCCAATCATCCGCACATCAAAAGTGGTGAGGTATATGTTGCCTATTTAAGTAATGTACTCCTCGACAATACCAAGGTAGACGCCATAGGTATTTTTAAAAGCGAGCTCAAGCATGATTTTCTTCAATTTCAAGAAAACGGAAATAATTTGGACATCCTCGTCCAACAGGGCATCAACGTCAATAAATTGGACAAGGGGTGCCTCATTTTTAACGTTGCCAAAGAAGAAGGATATAAGGTACTTTCCATTGACAGCAACCGCTACGATGCCAAATATTGGTTGGAGCACTTTTTAGAGGTAGACGCCCTTGCCGATGAGAATTTTTATACCAAGAATTATCTGAAATTTTGTCAAAACTTTGCAAAAGACGTGGTACTACCCGCCGAGGACAAACAACAAGAGGTACTGTTCATGAACCGGGCGGTAAATCACTTTGCCAAAAATGATGCGTTTGAAGAAACCAGTTTTTTGAACGAGGTAATCGAAAACCCGGAACTGATACCGGAATTCAAACATTATAAAGTAGAAAAAGGGCCCAAGTTCAGTATCGAGGACGTTTCCAATTTTGACATCGCCAACAAAGCGGTTTCCGATGCACGAAAAAAGATAAAAAATGTAATCAATCTGGATACCAACATTCAGATAAAAATGGATTTCATCAATCCTGAATCCGCACAAAAATTTGTGGAAAAGGGTTGGGACGAAGAACGCCAGATGTACTACTACCTGGTCTATTTCAACAAAGAGGAAAAAAACTAAACTGCCATTACCGGGGGTCTGGCCATCGCAACGTCAAAAAATTACGTTAACGCTGGTCGTAAGAATTGGTTTTTGGAGTATGATTTTCGTACTTTTGCCCCGCTTTAGAAAACGTCAATACAACTTCAAATTAAGATAAATATGAGCAATTTCGATGTTATTGTTTTAGGTAGTGGTCCCGGTGGCTATGTTACGGCCATACGGTCGTCGCAATTAGGACTTAAAACCGCTATAATCGAGAAGGAAAGCCTTGGTGGCGTCTGCCTTAATTGGGGATGTATACCGACAAAAGCACTTTTGAAATCCGCTCAGGTTTTTGAATATTTGAAACATGCCCAAGATTACGGCTTGACCGCAGAGGGCGTCGATAAGGATTTTGATGCCGTAGTAAAAAGAAGCCGTTCCGTAGCGGACGGGATGAGCAAGGGCGTTCAATTTTTGATGAAAAAGAATAAGATCGAGGTCATTAATGGATATGGCACCTTAAAACCAGGAAAAAAGGTTTCGGTGAAAGGTGAAGACGGTGGTGAAACCGAGTATAGCGCAGCACATATTATCGTTGCCACGGGAGCCCGTAGCCGTGAACTTCCAAGTCTCCCTCAAGATGGGAAAAAAGTGATCGGATATCGGGAAGCGATGACCCTAAAGGAGCAACCGAAAAAATTGGTCGTGGTCGGTAGTGGTGCCATCGGTATCGAATTCGCTTATTTTTACAATGCCATGGGTACAGAGGTGACCGTTGTGGAATATCTTCCACGAATTGTTCCAGTGGAGGATGAGGACGTTTCCAAACAGTTGGAACGCAGTTTCAAAAAAAGCGGTATCAAAATTATGACCTCTTCCGAAGTAACAAAGGTCGACACTACGGGGGATGGCGTAAAAGTATCGGTAAAAACCGCTAAGGGCGATCAAGAATTGGAAGCCGACATCGTACTCTCCGCTGTGGGCATAAAATCCAATATCGAGAACATTGGCCTAGAGACGGTAGGTATTGCCACCGATAGGGACAAAATACTGGTGAACGATTATTATCAGACCAATATTCCGGGATACTATGCCATAGGCGATATAACGCCAGGGCAGGCCCTAGCGCATGTAGCTTCTGCAGAGGGAATACTTTGTGTCGAAAAAATTGCCGGAATGCAGGTAGAACCCCTGGACTATGGTAACATACCCGGCTGTACCTATTGCATGCCGGAAGTTGCGTCCGTAGGGCTCACCGAAAAACAGGCAAAGGAAAAAGGTTTTGACATCAAGGTCGGTAAATTTCCATTTTCCGCAAGTGGAAAGGCAAAAGCTTCCGGAGCTTCGGATGGCTTTGTAAAAGTTATTTTTGATGCCAAATACGGCGAGTGGTTGGGATGCCATATGATCGGTGTCGGGGTTACGGATATGATCGCCGAGGCAGTGGTCGCCCGTAAACTTGAAACCACTGGGCACGAAGTATTAAAGGCGGTACACCCCCACCCTACGATGAGCGAGGCCGTAATGGAGGCCGTTGCCGATGCTTACGATGAAGTAATACACTTGTAATCCACATACCCTTTTATAACCAGCTATATGCTACTACTATTAAGGGCGGTCGCCATTCTTGAAGGAATCTCCTATCTGGCTCTTTTTGCGGTAACCATGCCCTTAAAGTACATGGCCGATCTACCGGTGCCCAATAAGTACACTGGCTACGCCCATGGCGTGTTGTTTATCGCCTATATGGTTTTGGTACTGGTTGTGGGTATTTATAAAAAATGGGGATTTAAACAGCTGGCCATTCTACTATTGGCGGCCTTCCTACCCTTTGCCACGTTTTATGCGGACAAAAAATACCTCTCGGAAGGAACGGCCCTAGAAACGGCTTCTTAAAAACACGGAAAAAAGGGGTCGGTCACCAAACGGAATATTCGATATTTGTGTAAACAAAACCGATATTGATGTTTTATAACGTTACCGAACATTACGATTCTGTAGGGGAAAAAGAACTACCGCACCGTTGCCCCGATTGCCACCAAAAGAACTGTTTGCGACTTCATTTTTACCAAAAACGCATTGTCTCGGCTTTTTCCACAAAAAACAGTAAAAAAGTGTCGGGGGTCCTATTTTGCCGACACACCCAAACGGAGGTATCCCCGGTGCTATGGACAGATGAAATCGAAAACTTTTTCCACAGGGAAAAGAAGACCTTACAACTTGCCCCAACGGGAATAAAACTGCACAAACGTTTTTATCTTGTCATTGCCATTCCGATCGCGGCATTTTTGTTCGGTATGGCATACCATACTTGGCAAACACATTCCTATGAGGAAAAAGCGCGGGCCATTGCAGCGGTAAGTGAAGGGGAGAAAGTGGGCGTTATGATCAGTTTTATCAAAAACCGACAAACGGCACGTGAAGGCACCACATGGCTTTTGGTAACGAAAATTGCCGAGGATACGATTTGGTTGCGCGTACACAAACAATTGAGCGATGACCCCGACTTCGCTTTCGACCTATCGGATTCCAGCTTTGGCAGCCGTCAGATCAAGGCATCATTGCCCCGTTTTAAAGAACGCTTTTTAACAGGTTTCGATTATACCGACCAACACTTTTCAGGATACATCACCGATATTAAAAAATAAATTACCATGGCAAACGATAACATGTACACGGGAAAATCATCAAGAAATCCAAATAGTAGTCTTATTACGGGCCTATTGATAGGGCTTGGCCTTATCGCTTTTGGCGTTTACCTCTATTACGACCTGGCTGCTTGGGAACAGAGCAATGAGCAGATGCACCTACATCGCTTACTTTGGGGAATTTATGATCTTGGCGGGAAACTGGCCGTAGCGGGCTTTTTTGCGCTCTGTGGAGCCATAGGGATCGGCGGTGGCGCATACAAGAGTTGGAAACTTCGACAAATTAGGGATAAACGGGACTGATCCTTATTGAAAACTACGGATGGCCAAATCATAACTTTGTAGTCCGAATCCAAGGATAACACCTTTTGCGCCAGCGGAAATATAGGAGACATGGCGGAAATCTTCCCGCTTGTGCGTATTTGAAATATGCACTTCTACGACCGGTGTTTCTATGGCCTTTACGGCATCGCCAATACCGACCGATGTATGGGTATAGGATGCTGCGTTCAGTACAATACCGTCATACGAAAAACCGACCTCCTGTAATTTGCCGATCAACTCCCCTTCGATATTGGACTGAAAATATTCCAATTGAATATCCTTAAACTGAAACTGTAAGGTGGCAAAATAATCCTCAAAAGTTTGATTGCCGTATACCTCGGGTTCCCTTTTGCCCAAAAGGTTCAAATTCGGGCCGTTTACAATGATAATCTTCATGGTCCAAAAATAGGAAATTAACCTTCAATCCGAAAAGAAAACCCTAAATCTCTACTACCCTTTCGGCTTTAAAATGGACCATGAACACGCTTGATGGAAACCGTCCCAGTCGGTTAAAATCGATAAAAAAGCCAGTATAGCATCAACGTCCCCGGAGGGTACGTTTGGATAGAAAGGTATATGCGAACCCAAAAGTGACCGTAGACCAGGTTGCCGAATCGGTCTCGATCACGGAATACGAAAAATTTACTTCGGACCCCGCACCCACCTGAATGCCCAATTGGGGCCGGTAATAAAAACCGCCCTCTACCTCATCCTTCAGGGAAATGGCGGTACCGATATCGGCCCCAAAGGAAAAAGTGGTTCCTGGCCATACACGAAATGTGGCGGCCAACGGAACAAAATCGACACTGGGCAACCGTTCACGGATTACCTCGTCCCGAAAAGTCTCGGGAAACCCATGAACAAGTCCGGTCTTTACACCGACATCAAAGGTTTTATTGGGTGCCCAAGCATATCCAACGTCGGCGCCAAAGACCAAACCGACCATATCGTTAAAGTCGCCCAAGGGAATTCCGCCATGTGCCCCGAGTTTAAAACCCTCTTGGGCATTTAGCAAAGGGGCCATGCCTAGCACGGCCAATAATAGCAGTTTTTTCATGATATGGGTATTGCCCCATAAAACTACCGCAACAGTAGGAGCCTTCAAAAAATATGTTGTCAACGGTCCACATAACGTAGTGGAACGTACAATTGAAGGACCATCGCCATCAAAAAACAAAAAAAGCGGCAGTTTTACCTGCCGCTCCGTGTTTGGTTGTCGTCTTGTCTTTCCCTTAGAAATAGTAAATGGCCCCCACCTGAAAGGTAGCATTATAGGACTTTACATTTTCTATAACCTTGGTAAATCCAAAATTAAAGCGTGATTGTAGGTAAATCATGTCCATAAGATAATACCCTCCCCCAAAGGTGATGCCCAGGTCCAAGGTATTGGAATCCAAAAAGATATTATCGATATTATCGGATAACAAAATTCCAAATTGCGGTCCGAATTCCGCGGCAATCTTATCGGTGATGTAATATTTCCCTACCAATGGAAAATTCAGATAGAATAAGTTCACATCGATCCCGTTTGCGCCTTGAAAGGAAAATAACATTTCCGGGGCAAAGAAGATGTCGTCCGTAATGGGAACTTCGGCCGCTCCCCCGAACTGAAAACCAGGCGCCACCGAATTGTCGATTACCCCGTCCCCGACCAGATCGGTCAGCATCAAACTCATTTTGGCGCCGAACCGAAGGTCGCCCACTTTCATTGAACTCGTGCCCTCAACAACTCCTTGTGCTTGGGTCTGAAAGGTTCCTAAAAGTCCTAAAAAGGCAATTGCAAATAGTGTTCTCATGATATTACATTGTTTTACGTTCATATACGTGATTGTGCCGCATATGGTTCATCCATCTTTATCGGTTTTCAGTTTCTTTTGTCAAACCGATTTTTTGTGCCAAAAATTTAAATAAATCCCTTGGGGTTTTTTTTCATTCTCTTGGCAAAGATAGAAATTTTGTCCATCGATGATTGCCACGTTCGTTAATTCATCCACATCATTTTAACGCGTTTATGCGCTACTGCTACAGAATCGGTGTTGCCCTTTTGAACGGTTTTGGAAGGCCGGATACAAAACGATGCATTACCTTTGGCCCATGAAATGGCGTACGGCCTTAAAAGACTACGAACACTACCTAAAAATAGAACGGGGACTAGCGACCAATTCCATAAATAATTATGTGCGGGATGTAGAGAAACTCGTTCGGTTTTTGGAGGAAGGAAATATGATCGAAAGCCCGTTGTCCATCACTAGGGCAAGTGTGCAACAGTTTATCCACGCTGTGGCCGCAACCTTACAGGCACGCTCTCAGGCACGTATCATTTCGGGACTCAAGAGTTTTTTCAATTATTTGGTCTTTGAGGATTATAGGGCCGACAATCCCATGGAATTGATCGACACCCCAAAAATTGGCCGCAAACTTCCCGACACACTTTCAGTGGACGAAATCAATCTATTGATTTCGGGAATAGATCTTTCCAAACCGCAGGGCGAACGAAACCGTGCCATTATTGAGACCCTCTATGGTTGTGGCCTTCGGGTTTCGGAACTGATAAACCTGAAACTGTCGGACCTATTTTTTGAGGAAGATTTTATAAAAGTGACCGGTAAGGGCGACAAACAACGTTTTGTTCCCATAGGTGCTGTCAATAAAAAATATATAAATCTGTATCGTAGTGGTGTACGGGTGCATTTAGTGAAGGTAAAAGGCCATGAAGACTATCTTTTTTTGAACCGGCGCGGCAAACAACTGACACGGGCCATGATCTTTACCATTATCAAACAGCTCGCCGAAACCGTTGGATTGAAAAAAAGTATCAGTCCGCATACGTTTCGCCATTCGTTCGCCACGCACTTGCTAACCAATGGTGCCGATTTAAGGGCCATACAACAGATGCTCGGCCATGAAAGCATTACCACGACCGAAGTTTACGTACACGTGGACCGGTCACATTTGGCCGAGGTCATCCACAAATTTCATCCCAGAAATTAGAATCCAACGATAAAGCCAAGGCGATACGATCAATTTAAGCGCGCGCACTGTAGGTCCTAAAAACAACATTTAATCCCAACTTGGCAAACCGATCGCTCCCTTAGAATTTAATTTTACTACCAACAGTGTAGACTTGGGGCATCCGTATTAAGGGTTCTCCATATACCCCTACCGGGGAATCGTTCAGTTGTAGGTTCATTTTTGATTCAAGGGATATGTTTTCCCGAAGGTCATACATTACACCGCTGATAAAACCTACACGGGGTTTTCGCGTTTTTCTTCCCATTTTGTCAATTTCAAATTCACTTTCCAAGCCCGAAAACACGGTTAACCTTTTTGCCATTTTCCAGTTCAAACGACTGTTTACACGAAACCTATCGGTGCTAAATGGACCGATATAGGTGTTGTAAAATCCTTGCAGCTCGGCCTCAAATGTTTTCGAAAGCGGATAGTTCACCGAAAAGGAGGAATGCTGCTCGCCAAACATGGATATCGGATAGGCAAAATCGGTATTGTTCGCTTGATTGTTCCCAACAATAGTTCGCAACACATCCGGAGGATTCTGTGCGTTCAAGAAAGAAACGGCGGTGAAAAAGGCCGTAACAAAGTATCGTACCATAGTAGATGCTTTAGGAAGATACCTAAAGATAAGAACGATTACGGTAAATGCCTACGGCTTTGTAATAACGTTAACGAAAGAACCCTTAATTATCGAAAGAGAACCCCTTTCCTACTCTTTAAAAAGCACAAAAAAAATAGAACCTTCAAAAAAACCGAAAACGCAATCGTTGTAGTAGTTTTAAAGCTTCTAAATACTGTTTACTTAACCGCTTTATTGATATATTTATGATTCAAACACATTACCAATGCAGCAGATAACCGACCGAAAATGGTGGCAAGAAGGAATCGTCTATCAGATTTATCCGAGAAGTTTTCAAGATACTACACAAAACGGAATCGGTGACTTGCAAGGGGTGATAAAACGTCTGGATTATATCAAAAGTTTAGGGGTCGATATTATTTGGTTGAATCCCGTTTACGAATCCCCGAACGACGATAACGGTTATGATATTTCGGACTACCGAAAGATTATGCCGGAATTTGGCACCATGGCCGATTTTGACCTGCTCTTACAGGGCATGAAAGAACGTGGTTTGAAATTGGTAATGGATCTGGTAGTCAACCATACGAGTGACGAGCACCAATGGTTCGAAGCGTCCCGACAATCGCGTGAAAATCCCTACAGGGACTACTATCACTGGTGGCCTGCCGAAAAGGGAACACCTCCCAAAAGATGGAGCTATTTTGACGTGGACGGAACGGCTTGGAAATATGATGAAAAAACGGATGCGTATTATCTGCACTATTTTTCCGTAAAACAACCTGACCTGAATTGGGAAAACCCGAAGGTTCGGGAAGAGATTCAGGATATCATGAAATTCTGGTTCGATAAGGGGGTGGACGGTTTTCGAATGGATGTGATCTCCTTTATCTCAAAGGACACCGATTTTCCAGAGCTACCAAAAAAATATGAAGGGGACTTTGTACCTTTTTACTCCGAGGGGCCCAAGTTACACGAATATCTTAACGAGCTTCACCAAAAAGTGTTGAGCAAATATGATGTGATGACGGTCGGTGAGGCCCCTGGTATCGGTTTGGACAAAGCCCTCGATTTCGTAGATGCCGAAAGGGGGGAACTGAACATGTTCTTTCATTTTGATCTAATGTCGCTCGACCGCGAAGCCAATGAGGTTTTTTTAATTCGGAAAAGTCCCTGGAAACTGAGCGAGTTCAAAAAGGTACACAGTGCTTGGGACAAGGTTTTCGCAGAAAAGGGATGGGGCAGCATGTACTTGAACAACCACGATTTTCCGCGTAGCGTAAGCCGTTGGGGCAACGACTCCGTATCCCACTGGTACAATTCGGCCACTATGCTGCATACCTTTTTATTGACCATGAGGGGAACCCCATACTTTTATTACGGGGAAGAAATTGGAATGACCAATATCAAATTCGACACCATATCGGAGTACAGGGACATCAATACCATTAATCGTTACGAAATCATTCAAAAAGAAGGTGGCGATCTGGACGCCTTTATCGAAAACGAAAAATCGGCAAGTAGGGACAACGCCCGAACACCAATGCAATGGGACGCCACCGCGCATTCCGGATTTTCAAAAGAACGCCCCTGGCTAAAAGTAAACGACAATTACCAAGAGGGCATAAACGTTGCCGCCCAAGAAGCCGATAGGCTTTCGGTATTGCATTATTTCCGGAAAATGGTACAGGTACGTAAAAGTAATCCGGCCTTGATCCACGGCGACTATGAACTGTTGCGACCAGAGCACGAGGAAATTTATGCTTATACCCGAACCTTGGGCCAAGACCGTTTTCTTGTGCTCTTGAGCTTTTCCACGGAGCGGGCCAAAATCAATTTGGATATGGTCGTTTTTGACACCGCAACGGCAATCATTTCCAACGCTTCCGAAGCGGAGCAACATCAGGGAAAAACCTTTGAATTGGTTCCCTACCAGGCCACGGTGTATCGCTTGCGCTAAAAGCTGTTTAATTTTATGGAAGATAATCCAGGTTAGTCCTTAAAGGCCTTATAATCCCTATTAAAGGGCCTAATGATGAGCCTAGCCTCGCGATCGAACCGCACATAGTTATAGACCCAGTTGATGAATACGACCATACGGTTGCGAAAACCGATAAGAAAGAAGAGGTGTACGAACATCCATACGAACCAGGCAAAAACCCCTTGAAACCGAAATTTTGGAAGGTCGACCACTGCCTTGTTCCGGCCTACCGTGGCCATACTTCCCTTGTCCCAGTATACGAACGGTTTCATTGCTTTGCCTTCCAACAAACGGACCAAATTTTCACCCAAATTTTTCCCTTGTTGTATGGCGGGTTGTGCCATCATCGGATAGCCCCTGGGAAAAGAATCGCTCACCGCACAGGCAACATCGCCGATGGCAAATATATTGGGCCACTGCTCCACCTGGTTGAATTCGTTGACCCGAATACGCCCTCCGGCCAATAGCGCTTCACCATCCAAACCATGTAGCAACGCTCCTTTTACCCCGGCTGCCCAAACCAATGTAGCGGTACGGAAAGTAAGCTCGGTCAAGGTTTCCGCCACTTTGCCATCATAGGAAGTAATACGGGTGTCTTTCCATACCTGTACGCCCAGATCTTCTAAAAAATCTTCCGCCTTTTTTGATGCCTGTTCGCTCATAGCATTCAGGATACGATTCCCGGACTGTACCAAATTGATTTGGGCGCGGCGCGTATCCAAGTCAGGATAATCCTTGGGTAAAATACCTTTTTTAATCTCTGCCAACGCTCCCGCCAACTCCACTCCGGTCGGTCCTCCCCCAACAATAACGAAGTTCATTAGGGCATCCCGTTCATGAAGGTCATCGGTGAGCAATGCCTGTTCAAAATTTTCCAGGATAAGGCTCCTAAGGTTCAAGGATTCTGGGATGGATTTCATGGACATACCATTTTTGGCAATCTCGTCATTTCCGAAAAAGTTGGTTTCCGAACCCGTAGCGACCACCAGATAATCATACGCTAGGGGACCGATATTCGTTTCCACCTGCTTTTGTTCCGGACGTATCCCCTTTACCTCTGCCAACCGAAAGTAAAAATTTTCGTAGTCCTTTAAAACCTTCCGTATCGGATAGGCAATGGAATCTGGTTCAAGGCCACCGGTGGATACCTGATACAGTAAGGGTTGAAAAGTATGGTAGTTATGCTTGTCGAGCAGTACGACCTGCACCTCTTTTCGCGCCAACTTTTTTACCAAAGAGATGCCCCCGAAGCCCCCTCCAATGATAACGATTCTCGGATAACTCGATTTTGGAATATTCATATTTGAAGTATAATGAAGTAGTTTAAACTTTTCCCATTCGTTAAAAAATTGCCCTTTTTAACCCAATTTTCGCCTTTTTTTCCTCCCGTAGCCCTGCTATGCAACTCAAAAAAACCTTCAACTGGGCAAAAAACTGCTAATTTTCACTTTAATGCGAAAAGTTTAAACCACTTCAATACAAAAATACAGATACTAGTGCTACGGAACATAACAGTTCCTTTTTTTGTTGTCCGGAACATGAACTTTGCATCCGGAACGCTCGACACACTTTCAAAAATCAAAAAACCGACATCCTTACGGCTAAAAGCGGCATATTTTCAATAAAACTGAAAGTTTTCGTTTGTTGCTTGTAACAAATGGCCCATTTTTGTTACTAACCAAATAACAACTCACCCAACCGATACGTGAATAAAGAACTGGAGCATCAATTTGTGACGGAACTAGAGAGCAATCAAAACATTGTTCACAAAGTCTGTTCGCTATACACCAATCATCGTGATGCCCATAACGATCTTTTTCAGGAAATAACGATCCAATTGTGGAAAGCGTACCCAAAATTCAGGGGCGATAGTAAATTCAGTACCTGGATGTACCGTGTAGCATTGAATACGGCGATTACCCTGTATCGAAAATCAAAAAAAAGAATTCGTACCCAAGACTACGAATCCGTAATTTTTAAGATTAAAGCCGACGAATATGATGAAACACAGGAGCAACAGCTGAAACTGATGTACAAGGCGGTAAAACAATTGGGGGATATCGATAAAGCTTTGGTGTTTTTATATCTAGAGGATAAAAATTATAGCGAAATCGCCGAAACATTGGGTATTTCCGAAGTAAATGCGCGGGTTAAAATGAACCGCATTAAAACAAAATTACGAACCATACTGAATCCATAAGGATATGATGGACGAACTTGAATTATTAAAAAAAGATTGGCAAAAAAAGGAAGAACACCTTCCCAAATTGTCCTATGATGCGATACATCAAATGACCTGGAAGAAATCTTCCTCTATTGTAAAATGGATTTTGATCATCAGCATACTCGAAATTACCTTGCCTTTCCTTTTATACCTCCTTCCTTCCCTCAAAGAAGGCATGGCGGTATATGAAAAATCTTCATTCAACACTTATTATCTATGGGTTTCCATATTATACTACATTGTGGTGTTCTATTTTGTATTTCTTTTTTATAAGCGTTATCGTGAAATATCGGTTCTTGACGATGCCAAAAACCTCATGCGCAAAATCATGAAAACACGGCGAACCGTGAAATACTACATTATTTTTTCGCTCTCGATGGTGCTCGTTACGGTTGTAATGATGATGATGGGCGTTTATTTCAACAACGATTTTATTTCGTTTTTCGAAGAAATGGGGAAGAACCACGAGCACGTATCCCCCGAAAAGTTTAAAGTCAGTCTCATTTTAAGTATAGCCGTCATGGGCGGTGTAATGACCTTGGTAGCCGGTGCCATATACTTTTTACTCTATGGCCTATTGCTCCGAAAATTGAAAAAGAACTATACCGAACTGCGAAGGTTGGAGGTATAGAAAACATACCCACGCAGTCCGTTTCCGCCTTTTTTGGCACAACGAAATGATCGGTAAATATGAATATGAAACCTGGGCTTAGGCAAAAGTGCTTACCGTTAGCATATCGGACCGATGAAAGCACCATCAAAAATAATTCGTCAGCAAAAGGGTGAATGGGAATTTTTTAGTGTGGGTAGCAAAAAAGATACCGCTACACCTGGCTTTTCAGTTATTCTGTCGCCATTTTCGCATTTTGTTCTCCTCTTCATAGGCTAAAAGTTCCTTTTCGGGAATTACCTTTAAAAAGGAAGGGTGTTGTTCAATGGCATATTCTAACTTCTCGATGATCGATTCGGTCGATTCGTTTTCATAATCAATGTCAAGGGGCTCTTTAATATGCATCGATTGTAGTATTCCCTTTTTCTTAATCCGCAGCCCTTTTTTATCAAAAGAGCGTCTAAAACCATCGATTACTACCGGGACCACTATGGGTTTGTACTTTTTAATAATATGGGCGGTACCTTTCCTGAGCGGTTTCCAAGGCGTAGTGGTTCCTTGGGGAAACGTAATTACCCAACCATCGTCGAGCGCGGTACCAATGTTGGAGATATCGCTCATTTTCACCTGTCGGTTCACATCTTTCCCTTCGGACCGCCAAGTACGCTCCACACTTATGGAACCCGCATAGGCCAAAACTTTTGTTAGCAGGCTTTTTTTCATGGTTTCGGCGGCGGCAACATAGTAAAGGTTCAACTTGGGGTTCCATAAATAGCCCAAATTGCTGATATTATCCTCACGACCGCTTAAACTGGCATTGAACACATGGAACATGGCCACAACATCCGCAAAATAGGTTTGGTGATTGCTTACAAAGAGTACTTTGGTCTGTGGAAGGTCCCTAATTACCTGAGAGCCTTCTATTTCCAATTTGTTGAACTGTTTGTAACGTGCATGGGTGACCATTCCCAAAATTCGAATTAGCCATTTTTTTAAAAAAAGAACATGCCCAAAAGGGTTTTCCTTGAATATTCCCATAGAGCGCTAAAATACAAAATGAAAAAGGAACGGGACGTACTCCCGTTTTGTAAATTATATCCTAAGGCCATCCACTGGTCATACCACCATCCCTCGACGTACGATCATCAAGATAGGGATGTTGGAAAACGAAAATCGAACGCTACTATCAACAGGTCCCAAGCTTGGTAATACCGCTACTTTACAGCTTTGGTTTACCTCCGACCAACGATAAAAAGGCAGTTACGGCTATCCAACACTTCAAAACCTGTAAGAAATTACTATATTTAATATATTGAACTAACCTAAAACTAGTTTCCTATGAAAATACCCCTGCTAGTTTGCACGCTATTCTTAGTGTTTTCTTGTTTTGATCGCGAGAAAAAAACCGACCATCAGATCATCGAGGTTAAAAAGACCGAGAACGCTCCAATTATAGACGGTAAATCCAATGATCATATTTGGGACAAAGTAAAATGGCATGCCTTAGATCAGAACTGGTTGGGAGCCGCCTATAGTCATGACGATTTTAGCGGGCGTTACAAACTTGCTTGGAATGCCAAAGCGCTATACCTCTTGGTAGAGATTACCGATGATGTTTTTTACGATTCCATAGCAGACCCCTTCAAAAGATATTGGAACGATGATTGTCTCGAAATTTTTATGGATAGCGATAATTCGGGAGGATTGCACCAGCATAGCAACAATGCCTTTGCATACCATATTGCCTTGGACCATAAGGTAGTCGATATCGGCCCTGACAAGTTGCCCCTTTTTCTGAACGACCATATGAACATCAAATCGGTTCGGGACGAGCAACGGATGACTTGGGAAATCGCCTTGGGGGTATATCCCGGAGATGCCGATGCCACTGCCGCCCTATCGCCCATTTCCCTTGTCAAAGGGAGCAAACTGGGATTCGCCCTTGCCTATTGTGATAACGATGGTAGCCCGGAACGTGAGAATTTTATTGGCTCGGTTTTTATTCCGGGAGCCGATAAAAATATAGCCTGGATCGATTCGGATGTATTTGGGACTTTGGTGTTGGGCGATTAGGCCGTTTCTTTTTCAACCTGTGACTACTTTTAGTGGTCAGTAGTTAGTATGGAGTAAGCTGCGTATGGGGCCCGTTTTTCAAATTGACTCTTGAATTTAAATTTGAACTTGACACTTGAATTTGTCTTTGGTCTTTGCTATTTCTTCCTTGAGCGCAGCCGTCTTTTTTCAACAATGGTTTAGTGGAAAGTAGTAAGTAATAAGTAAAAGAGAGCTTTGCGCTTGTATTTGAGTTTGAGTTTGAGTTTGAATTTGTATTTGAGTTTGAGTTTGAATTTGCAAACGCGTTATCGATTAATGACAATGTCGCTGTAATCCGAATTGATTACGATTTTTTTATTATTGTTTTTCTGAAGATGATATCCCTCAAAGGTGAGCACGTTTCCGTTTTGTGTTATACTTTTTTCAAAATTTTCCGGAATATCCACTTTTGAGGAACGGGCCGTTACTAAAAACGTAAAGGCCGGTTCGGGTACATTGCAGAACAATTCGGCGTTGTTTAGGGAAATATCCAAACGCTCAAAATCCTTCCCTATAAACTTGACCTGAAGCGGTCCAAAAGCGCTGGAAATCTGCGCTTTTTCCAACAAACGATGGATGGTAACGTCCGAGGAAGTGCTGCTAAGCTGCAGGTCTACCACTTCCCCTAGGTCTACCGCATCGGAATAATCGGCGCGTAATCGGCCCTCGTTCCATCGTTTTACCATCACCGGGGAGTATGACGCTACAATGGTGGTCTCCTTTCCCCCTATCGAAAAGGCATTTAAATTGGCATAGGCCAGATTTGCGTTGATATTTCTGGTGTTTTCGGCCAATTTGATCTCACCATGCCTTACGTTCATATTAATTTTTAGATTTTTGGGCATTTTTATGGTAATATACTTTTTGACCGTATAGTTTTTGGCTTCACCCTTTTTTGAGGAAATGTAGTAGCTGTTCGCTCTATTGCCCCTTTTGATCAGGTGTATTCTTTTGGCCCGTTCCGCGGCACGCCGTTTGGCCAGCGCCTCCGTTCTTTCTTCCAAGAGCGCTATACGTGCTTTAGTGCGTTCCGCATTGGCCGCGTTCCTTTCTTCAAGTCGTTTTTTTAGTGCCTTCTCCTTTTGTTTCTTTCTTTTAGTACGTTCTCTGGCCCTTTTCCCCCATCTTTTGATCTGCAGCTCATAGTCAGCATCAAAATTTTTAGAAAACTGCTCTTTCCATTCGTTTAAATAGGCCTCCCCATCTTTTTCAAACGCTTGGTAGTCAAAAGTTATTTCTGAAAGGGGCGGTATGGGCGGCATTTCATCCAGAATCGCCATATCGATCGCGACCCGATCAAAATTGATGTCCGGCAGACCGGTGTAAAACGAATCGATACGTATGCCGATATCACCACCCGATATATCGATTTCACGTACTTCGGGGCCCCAGTAAGAACGGTGCATGCTCCCGGTGCGGACCGATACTTTTTCACTATTTCCGCTGATGTTGATCCTGTTATTTTTAAAATACGCGTCGGCCTCCTCTTTTGTGGCACCCGTAACAACGATCGTTGCTTCTATGGCAATTTCGTCCTTGTCCCAAGTTTGAAATTCCACGTCGGTATTTTTGGTATTCAGGTCGAGTACCGTTTCGGTATTCACAAGAAAACGTTCTTGGTATTTTTTCGTCTGTTCTTGACCCCGAACCGCTGTGGTGATGAAACACAGCAGCACTAGGAGTCCCTTAAATTGCATTGTTACGGATCTGTTCATTTTTTGATGTATTTATGGTATTCAACTTCCTTTTTAATTTTTGCAATAATTGTAAGCGCAGCTCTAAGTTTTTGATCAATGCATTAATGGTTTGATCGTTAGGGCCCAATTCGTTCAGTTCTCTGTTCAGGTTCTCATATTCCGTATTCAAGCCTGACAACTGTTCCATAAAACTGTTCACCAATCCTTTGTTCCCTTCGGACAGCTCTATTTTCGATAGACCGAGGTGAATGCTGGCCAGGTAATAATCTTCCACCTTTTTTAAATCAGGGGACAGTTTTCCCAGTGATAAGGTATCCATAGTGCCCTTTTTCGTATGTTTTTCATGTTCTACCACGGCCGGGGGAGTTGTTCCCGGGGCATGGGACTTTTTTAATAGAAAATAACAGGCGATTCCGACGAGTATCGTAACCGTAGCAGCAATGCGGAACCGACGGCTCCCATGGGTTTTCCCTTCTGGCATCGTATGCTCCAATCGTTTCGCAAAACGTGCCTCGTGTCCGCTTTTTAAACGGCTCGAATCTTTCCCGTCTTCACGTTCATTTTTAAACAGCTCCCTTAAATCTTTCGCCATCTCAATGTGTTTTTAATAGTAATCTTAACTGCTCTTTCCCACGTAGCAAACGTGTTCTACAGGCGCTACCGCTTATTCCCAATATTTCGGAAATCTCGCTATGATCGTACCCTTCCACTAAAAAAAGTTGCGTTACGAAACGATAGGTATCCGGCAGACGTGCTATTGCTTTCCGTGCCATTTCGGCCGTTACGCTATCGGAAACGCTCCAATCATCTTCATCGCCGACCACCGCAAAATGTTCTTCCATGGGCACCGTTTGTTCTTTTTTGGACTTTAAAAAGTCGATGCTACCGTTGACCACGATGCGTTTTAACCAAGCCCCGAAGCTCACCTCTCCCTTATACTGGTCGATTTTGGAAAAAGCTTTTATAAAAGCCTCTTGCAAAACATCTTCGGCATCGTTCTCGTTTTTTAAAAAACGCATCGCCACTATAAACATACCGTCGCAATACTGGCGGTAAAGCTTCAATTGCGCCTTACGGTCGTTTTGCTTGCATCGCGCTACGAGATCGATTTGAAACATTGGCAAGTAGCCTAAATTTTGGTTGTTGTTATCTAAAGGACGGTCAAAAAAAAGCGATGTTGCAAAAAACAGTATTTTTAACAAAATTTAATGCTCAAGATTTGAAACAAGTTACGCTCAGCACCCCGTTCATCACCCTAATTGTTCTGGACTACGGTGCTATTATACAAAAACTGCTCGTAAAGGACGCTGCGGGAAAAACGTTGAACACGGTAATCGGTTATGACAATCCGAAAGAATATCTGAACGATACCGTTTTCCTGGGAGCTTGTGTCGGGCGTTTTGCAGGCCGTATCGCCAATGGGAGCTTTGAACTAGATCGCGAAACATTTAACCTCCATCAAGAAAATGGCGTACACCTACACGGGGGAAAAGAGGGTTTCGGTAAAAAATATTGGACGTTTGAAGAGGTAAGTTATGGCGACACCCCTTTTGTGACGCTATCCTATGAAAGCAAACATTTGGAAGAGGGATACCCAGGAAATTTAAAGGTTTCCGTTACGTATAAAATCGAAAACAATAGCCTTCATATCATCCACAAAGCGGTATGCGACCGTACGACAATAGTCAACCTTACCAATCACTCCTATTTTAGGTTGGACGATGCCCCCACCATCGAAAATTACCACCTGCAAATGGCGTGTAGCAACTATGTAGCGACCGACGATAAAAAGCTGCCCACCGGAGCAATACTTCCCGTTTCGAAAACGGAATTCGACTTTACCAGAAAACGCGCAGTAGGAAATACTGCCCTGGACACGCCTTTCCTAATCGACGCGGACAGTGAAACGGCCGCAAATTTGAGTTCTGAAAAGTCCCGTATCGGCATGACGGTGCGCACCGACCAACCGGCAATGGTGGTATATACCCCCGACAATATGCCGGCCATTTGTTTTGAGACCCAAAACCTGCCCGATGCCCCGAACCACGAAAATTTCCCGAGCAGCATGCTACGGCCCGGTAACACCTACACCAACAAATCGGAATTTATTTTCGATATTCTCTGATGGCCTAAATAAAAACGCGGTACGAGATTCGTAATCATTTGCCGTACGGCTGGTTTTACCGCAGTTTCGAGCTGTGGTAGATTTTATATTACGAAAAACGGGGTCCAACAAAAAGTAAAGGCATAGCCTTAAGTTGCCTATAATGGAGAGAAAAACAAAGTTCTCAATATGAAAGTGCCAATCCAAGAATAAACCAACTGGTCTAATTAAGATTTTTTATCTATATTTGAACCATGGGATATAAATATAACAAAGAAGATATTCTTAATGTTGGTTATGAAGTTTTTAGAAAAAATGGATACCACAATGTTGGTATCAATGAAATTCTCAAAGAATCCGGGATTCCAAAAGGTTCGTTTTACAACTTCTTTGAATCTAAAGAGGATTTTGCGCAACAAGTAATAAATCAATACGGGCTTTCAAACCAAAGTTTTATGGAAAAATTCTTTGAGGAATCCAGCCTTACTCCCATTGAATCGCTGAAAGCATTTTACGCAATGGTAATGGATATGAATGAGCAAGATAATTATGCTGGCGGTTGTTTGGTTAACAATATGAGCATGGAGGTCGGTCGTAATATCGATAATCTTGGTGCAGCGGCTAATCAACACTTTATAGGATGGTTAAACGTCCTTGCGCCTATAATAGATAAAGGTCAGAAGCTTGAGCAGATAACCACTGCCTATTCCCCAATGGAATTGGCCGAATACCTGCACGCAGGATTTTACGGTGCGCTATCGCGAACTAAAGTCACTAGGTCAAGAGTATATATGGATATTTGGCTGGATATTACTTTTAACCTTATCAAAACATAAAAAAATTTAAATTTAAATTAAACAGAACAGTCTAATTATTAATATGAACAGAATGAAAAACCTATTGAAACTGTCAAGCCTTATAATAATCATAAGCCTTTCCCAATCTTGTAAATCGATTGACCTAAGGACAACCGCACTAAAATCAAATTCAATAATCAATTCCGAACAAAAAGGGAAAATACTCCTAAATGAGGCTAAAATAATAATGGGTTATGATAAACTTGCCAATACAGAAGTCTACGAGGCGAATACAAAATTTGATTGGAATGGTGCCTGGTTGTTAATGCCAATGAATGCTTTTCCAGGCAATAATGGAAACGCGCTCCAACTTCGCTTAGCTACCAATAGTTTTGATGGTCAAGTAGAATACTTGGAAGGTCGAAAAGAAAGTACTATACAAGGTGTTCAGTCCTGGCAAGGATATAAAAAAAAATCGAACGGCGATTATCTTAAACTACACGAACACGATAGATACATTTGGGGATTGGCCACCTATCATTACTTAATGGAAGCGCCAATGCACTTGCCGGACGCGGAAATTATTAGATATGCGGGAACGAAAGAACTTGAGGGGATTGTGTATGAAACAGTATACGTTACTTGGGGAAGTGAAGAACCAAACAAGAAGTTCGATCGCTTTTTAGTCTATATCAACCCAAAAACAAAATTCATTGATTTGTTGGAAGTTACTATAAATGATTTCTTTATAACGATGCCCAAAGGTTTGCGACACGCAACGGCAAGATATGAACGAAAAGAAACAAGTATAGGTGCTTACCTGCCAAGTAACATTATAATTCAACTAAAGGGACCTAAAAAATTAGAAAGCAAGGTATATAGTATCTCCTTAGATAATTATCGGTTCAACTCATTTGACAAGGAATTGCTTTATCCCATAGATGGATTAAAGTCTTATGGATTCTCAAAACCAACTAAACAATAGAATCAATGGTAAAGAAAAAAGCAATAGCATCGGCATTCCCATTTAAATCCAATTATCAAGAAGTTCTCCAATCCAAAATTCATTACGTAGATGAAGGAAATGAGAATTCCGAACACACCTTTCTCCTACTTCATGGAAATCCCACATCGAGTTATCTATGGCGAAACATCATCCCATACCTTTCACCATTAGGGCGCGTAATCGCTCCAGATTTAATAGGTATGGGGAAGTCAGGTAAACCTGATATAGATTACACGTTTAAGGACCATATAGCATATATGGATGCTTTTATGAATAAAATGGAGTTAAATAACATCATTTTCGTAATTCAAGATTGGGGTTCGGGTATTGGATTTCATTATGCAAACCGCTTCCGTAAAAAAGTTGCCGGTATTGTTTTCCTCGAAGCTATTGTTAGGCCCATTACCTGGAGCGACGCAAACATTATTGAGCGCTTTATTTTCAAACGATTCAGGCATCCAAAGAAAGGTTACAAGATGATTGTAAAGAATCACTTTTTTGTCAATCGATTCTTGCCAATGATGACAGGTAGAAAATTGACCACGGAAGAAATGGAGTACTACAGAGCGCCATACATAGAAGAAGCGCATCGCAAACCACTTTTTGTATGGCCATCTCAAATTGCAATAAGCGGAACCCCAAAATTTAGCACGGACATTATACAAGCATATAATGATTATCTCCCTACTTCGGAAGTTCCAAAATTAATGTTTCACGTTAAGCCAGGAATGATCATTAAACCGAAAGAAGCTAAACAAATTATAGCTACTTGGAAAAACTTAACCGCAATCAATTTAGGAAAAGGGAAACACTACATACAAGAAACACATCCTCACGAAATTGGAGAAGGAATAGTAGTGTGGTACGGGAAGAAATTTAAAAACTGAAAAAATGAACAGATTTATAAAAGGTTTAACCTACGGTTTTAGTAGAAACTTAGGAAAAAAAGATAGAATAATCAGAGCAATTATTTCTATGGCTATAATTGCTTCTTGGTATTTCGGTGTAATAAGTGGTGTTCTAGGTATTGTGTCGGGAATATTAGCAATTATGGTATTGGGAACTGCTGCAACAGCAAGGTGTGGTATTAATTATATGGCTAACATATCTACGGTACCTAAACATGAACAGGAACATCTATCAAAAAAAGGTATAAAGTTTGAAAAATAATCTATTTGAAAAAATATGAAAGGAGTTGAATTTATTGAGATAGGGGCACAGAAGTGCTTAACATTGTAGAAAGGGAAATACCTGTTCCAAAAGAAAACAAAATCGTCATAAAAGTAAAAGCCGCTGGCCTGAACGGAGTCGAATAACTTTTCTTTAAGGATTAGTATCTTTTCCAGCCTAACTCCCATCATTGTTAGGTCTTGAAGCAGCGGGTATCATTGAGAAAGTAGGTTCCAATATAGATGGTTTTGGAAAAAGAGAAGAAGTATTTTTGACACCAAATATTACTCCCACAGAATATGGGTTTCTTAGAGAATACGTAGTTGCTCCCATACAAGCCGTTATCAAAAAGCCCAAGAACATATCTTTTAAAAAAAGTGCAGCAATTTGGATGGCTTATGGAACCGCTTATGCAGCATTGATATTAAATGGTAGTTTAAAAAAGAGCTCGGACAAACTGTTCTTGTTTCAGCAGCAAGTTCAGGTTTAGGTGTAGCAGCCATTCAATTAGCAAAAAGCTCTATCGCAAAAGTAATAGCTACCACAGGAACAGGATCAAAAGAGAGAATTTTTAAAAGAACAAGGCGCAGATTTAGTTATCGCCTATGAAGTAGAAAACTTCACGGAATCGGTAAAAGATTTCACAGCGGGAATAAGGATTTGATATAGCAATGGACGCCATTGCCGATACGGACTTCTTTAACTACCTAGTCGAAGCGTCCAGCTTTGAAGTTACTATTTTGGTTTACGGTGCTTAAGCGCTGAATCCAATACCCGCAATTCCTCTGTTCCCTTTATTGATAAAAGGCATTCGTATCGTTGGTCTTCATTGTGTTTTTTAAACTTTAGAAGTAGAATCTCGTTTTGCACTAATGAAAAACCATGTATTAAGAGGTTTAGAAACCAAAAAATACAAACCAATTATAGCTACTACATCCGAATTGAAAGACATAAAAAAGGCATATGAGCATATGGCTTCAAATCAAAAAAAAGGAAAAATAACACTAACTTTAGAAAAGTAAGTCTGCCTTTTTCTTAAATCATACTATTCACGATCAAAATTAATAACAACAACTATTGTGGGTAACAAGGCGTCAAAAACACCGGCATTAACGAAATCCATTAGGTTTGCGCTTTTTTGATATCTTTCTTGAATCAGAAAAAAGCATAGAATTTAAATCTTCAACTTTTATAAACCCTCCTTTACGGTCATAATGTTTAACCAATACTAGCTGAAAAAGAAACGATGCATTTGTGCTATTTCAAAGTTAAAATGGTATTAGTATCTTAGGGATACAAAACCAAAAGCAATGAAATTCTTAAAATGGTTTTTCATAGGAATCATGGCGATGGGCCTGTTGGGGTACTTTGTGGGATATCCCTATATGAAGGAAAAGACCAAAAAGCACAGTCCCCAACAAACTACAAGCTATAAAGGAGATGGGGTACAGCTCGCGGTAACCTATTCCAGCCCATCCAAAAAAGGGCGTGCCATTTTCGGCAATTTGGTACCCTATGGCGCCGTTTGGCGTACCGGGGCAAATGAACCGACGACCTTTAGTACCAACACCGATATTCAAATCGCGGACCAAAAGTTGGCCAAGGGCACCTACTCCTTATGGACCATCCCAACTGAGGAAAAATGGACCATTATTTTCAACAGGGAAGTACCGGATTGGGGCGTAACGTTTTTGAGCGGTGGTACGGAAACAACCCGGAATTCCGAAAAAGACGCTTTACGGTGCGAAATCATGCCCGAAGCCACAAAAAAAATGGTGGAACGGTTCACGATCGAGTTTGAGGAAAGCCCACAATTGGCGATGATCCTTTCTTGGGAAGAGACCCGGGTACGCATCCCTTTTAACATTGTACGGTGAAGGAACGCAAGAACATCGACCCTGAAAACGTCTCAAAAATCCAGGGAAAGCGAAAAGAAACCCTTTCGGACGAGATGCTTTTTAACGGCCTCGTCCAAGGAAATAAAACGATGCTTTCCCGGGCCATAACACTCATAGAAAGTACCAGCCCCGCCCATAAAAAACGGGCCAACGCCCTAATAGAAAGATGTTTGGCCCAAGAAGATCAGTCCTTACGAATCGGCATTACCGGAGTACCCGGGGTCGGTAAGAGTACCTTTATCGAAGCGTTCGCAAAACGCCTAACCGATATGAAAATGAAGGTTGCCGTATTGGCCGTAGATCCTACCAGCCAAAAAAATAAAGGCAGTATCATGGGGGACAAAACGCGCATGCCCGAGCTCAGCAAAAACGAGCACGCTTTCATACGCCCTTCCCCATCTGGACAATCTTTAGGAGGTGTTGCCAGAAAAACACGCGAAACCATAATGCTTTGCGAAGCGGCCGGATATGATGTCGTACTGGTCGAAACCGTAGGTGTAGGCCAAAGTGAAACCATGGTACATGGCATGGTCGATTTTTTTCTACTGCTTAAACTCGCCGGTGCGGGCGATGAACTACAAGGCATCAAAAGAGGTATCATTGAAATGGCCGATACCATCGTAATCAACAAAGCGGACGGCGATAATTTAAAAAGGGCAAGATTGGCCCAACAGGATTTCAAACGGGCCTTACAACTTTACCCACCAAAAGAAAACGGTTGGGTCCCCGAGGTGTGCTGTTGCTCCGCATTGGAAAAAACCGGGATTTCCCAACTTTGGGAGCTTATGGACGCCTATTTTAAAAAAAATAAGGAAACCACTTTTTTTCGTTCCAAACGCGCCCATCAAAATCGGGAATGGCTTCTACAGACCATAGAGGAGCGATTGAGGGACGACTTTTATACACATCAAAAAATCCGTGATGCATTGGAACGTTACATTGTTGAAGTATCCGACGGAAAACTATCGCCTTTCTCCGCTGCGGAACGGCTGTTGAAACTTAAAAATGAGGGCAAGAAACCTTGATACGGTGTCGATACACCAATAAACTTGGCACCACGCCCTAGCAGGGGGGAGCAAAAAGTACCGTCATCATAATTTATGTATTTCGCTAAACTGGCCTCCCATTGATAAAAAACATACCTTTAGCGGCGTTTTAAAAACAACCTATGAATCTCGTCACCGATGCGCTTTTATCCATAGTGGTACCCTTGTATAATGAAGAGGACAACGTGGTATTGCTCACCCAAAAAATTCATGAAAGTCTTGCCGGGTATCAATATGAAATTATTTATATCGACGACTTTTCAAGGGATCGCACCGGGGCCACCGTTAAAAAGATGGACGATCCCAAGGTGCATTTGATCGAATTGAAAAAAAACTACGGCCAAAGTTTAGCACTCGCTGCGGGTATCGATTATGCCCATGGAGAATATATCATTACCATGGATGGAGACCTGCAGAACGATCCCAGTGATATTCCGGATATGTTGCAACATGCAGTACATGACGATTATGACGTGGTTACGGGCATCCGCCAAAAAAGAAAGGATTCGTTCGTTAAAAAGATACCGTCTAAAATTGCCAATTTCCTAGTTCGGAGGGTCACCAAAATGGATATTAAGGATAATGGGTGTGCCTTAAAGGTCTTTACCAAGGATATTGCCAAGGAGCTGAACCTCTATGGTGAAATGCACCGTTTTATAAATCTTTTGGCCTATCTGGAAGGTGCGCAGATCAAACAAGTACCGGTAAAACACCATGCCAGACATTCCGGGGTATCCAAATACGGATTGGAGCGGGTTTTTAAGGTGGTCGCCGATATGATGTTGTTGTTGTTCATACGAAAGTACTTTCAACGGCCCATTCACCTGTTCGGTATTTTTGGGTTTTTACTCATCCTGATCGGTGTCTTTATCAATATCTACCTCTTGTTTGTCAAATTTTACATGGGTCAGGATATTGGTACCCGGCCGTTGCTCATTTTTGGGTTGATGTTCATTCTTGCGGGCATTCAACTGTTTACCATTGGCATCGTTATGGAACTGTTGATCCGTACCTATTACGAATCCCAGAACAAAAGACCCTACCGCATCAAAAAGGTAACCGTTGGCAAAAATGGCGCGTAAGCAACTGATTACCCTGCTGAAGGTACTGGTAAGCGGAGGATTACTGTACTTTGTTTTCACCAAGATCCCATTGGCCGATATTGTGCCCGTACTACGCAAGGCAAAACCCTTTTACCTTTTGTTCGCGCTGCTTTTTTTTATCGTTTCCAAAGTCGTTGCGGCGGCACGTCTGAACTGTTATTTCCGTCAGATCGACATATTCCTTACCCAAAAGAGCAATCTTAAACTGTACCTATTGGGTATGTTCTACAACCTTTTTCTTCCGGGAGGTATCGGAGGGGACGCCTATAAGGGCTATGTGATCAAGCAACGTTTTGAAACAGCCACAAAAAAGGTGGTCGCCGTATTGCTGTTAGATCGGTTGAGCGGGCTGCTGTTGCTCTTGGTATACGCCTGTTTATTGGCCTTTGCCATGGATATCCCTTATTTAACGGATTTCAAATGGGCGCTGCTGCTATTGCCCCTTTTGGCGGTTTTGGTTTTTTGGGGATTGAACAAACGCTTTTTTAAAAGTACCCTACCCGTATTTTGGCCTTCTTTTGGTTTTTCCGCGCTAGTACAACTCGCTCAGTTGTTTGCGGTCTACTGTATTTTAAAGGCACTTGCTATCTCCATACATGGTGTGGCCTATATGTTCATATTCTTGATTTCCTCTATCGTTTCGGTAATACCGTTGACCATAGGCGGTATCGGTAGTCGGGAACTGACCTTTCTGTACGGTGCCGACTTCCTTGGCCTACAGGAGGACACCTCAGTGGCCATAAGCTTAGTCTTCTTTTTGATTACCGCTTTTGTATCGCTCTTCGGATTGGTATACCATTTTAAAAAACCGGAACTTGAAGTAAAAGGAAAGTAATACCCTGTTTCAACTTTGAAATGGTATAACGGCTACAATAATCCATTCTAAATTTGAAGTGTAGCGCAACGCCACGGAACATCAGTATATATGGATCAGATGCATTTTTTCGACCACTTTGTTGCGGGTAGCCGGATTTAGGAACGTAGCCTGTAAACGGGTGATCCTAAAGTGGTCCTTTGAAAATTGTCGGTCCCAGTCCATACCCTCTTCGCTCAGCTGTTTCAATTCCTCCGTTGTGGCATATACCCAAACGTTCTTTTTGGCCTTGATATCCTGTAAAGAAGAGATCTTGACCGGCTCTTGGTTATAAAAATCCATTGCCCAAGAATGTTTTTCGGACAATTTGTAGATGCGATCAACGGGAATCTGCTCTTCATCCACCGTTTTTGCCATTTCACTTCCCGCTTGATACTTCAACAGGGAGGGATAGAAATGCATGTTCAACACCACGTTCAACAACAGGGAGCTCAAGGCGGCGATGGTAATGATCCTAAGGTAATAGGCCTCTCGTTTTAGACAGAAATAAATAATCATTATAAAGGAGGCCCCCAAGGCCAGGGAGGCGATCAGATGTTCGAACTTAAATACCAAAAAGCAGATCAATACCGTAGCGATGAATACCACCCCAAGTACAAAATACTGTACGCCCAACACAAACTTGATCGTTTTTGCCTTTTGATATTTGTACAAACTATGCAGGTAAGAGGCCGATAATACCGAAAACAATGGAATGGTAATGTTCAAATAATGTGGTAGTTTGAACTGGGCAAAACTGATCAACACAAAAATCAGAAGGGCACCGCCCAAGGTCAACAGTTCATACTTTGGACGATATGCCAAACGCATTTTAAAGAAGGCCTTTATCCTACTTCCTATGGCCATAATTCCAATAATGGTCCACGGTAAAAAGACCCATAAAAAGGTGTGGAAAAAGAAAAAATAATCACTGCTGTTCTTTCCCATACCCGTGCCGGTCATCCGTTCAAAGCTCTGTTCCCAAAAAATAAAGAGGATACCGCTACGGTTGGATCGCCCCCTAATGATTTTTTCGGGATGTAGATCGAACTGATGATAGTATGCATATAACATTGGGGCCACGGTCAATGCAAACACCGCAAAGGCCAACAATACCTTCCAACTTAAAAAGCGTTTCCACATACGGGCATAGGCGATGTGGCATAATATGGGCAGCGCAATCACCACCAACGCAATCTGTCCTTTGGTAGAAAAAGCCAGTCCCGCTCCTATCGCTCCCAATAGAATAGATTGTAACGTCCTTTTTTGGATATAAATGCTCAGCTGCCAAAGGGAAAATATGGTCAACCCTGTTAGCACCGCATCCGTACGAACATCGATTACGGATAAAACGATGGTTTGACTGGTCAAAAAAATTAGGGCAGAAAGCTTGCCGGTATCCGTGTTGTACAACGTTTTACCGAGGCCATAGCAACTGTAGGCGCCCAAAAAAGTAATGAGCATTGCTGGAATTCTGTAGGCCCAATCGAAGGCCCCAAAAACTTTTAGGGATAACGCGGCCAACCAATAATGCATATGGGGTTTATCGAGGTATTCCTGTGGTCCTTTGAATAGGCTTAAAAAGTCATTTTCCCGGACCATCCGCAGTGCCATGGTCGCAAATTGGGCCGAATCGTTTTCGAAAAGTGTAACAAACATGCCCGCTACATACACCAGAGCGGTCAGTGCCAATAAAAACCAGTACCTTCTATTCGATATCATCGGATGTCTCTGTGTAACACAAAGATAACCAACTTTGCAAATAACCATCCAAAAATAGTACCTATCAGGGTTCCCGTTAGCACGTCCAAGGGAAAATGGACACCTATGTATATCCTGCTATAGCCAACCATTATGGCCCAAGCAAACAGCATAAAACCAATTATTTTTTGATTCGATTTCAAAATACCGGTAAAGAATACTACGAGTGCCATTATGTTCGCGGCATGGGCCGAAAAGTACCCGAACCTACCCCCGCAATACGGCTTCACCAAACGTACCAGTGTACCAATATCAGGGTCGTGGCACGGTCGTAGCCGTTCAAAACCATATTTAAAAAGGTTCGCGAGTTGGTCGGTAGCCAAAATCATTAAGGCCACCCCTAGCAACACAATACCCATTTTTTTTAGCCCAAATCGGCGATAACCCAAAAAAAGCAATAGCGCATAGGTCATTATGGCAACAAAACCCAACTTGTTGGTCAGCCCCATCCAAAAACCGTCCCAAGCGGGACTTCCCAAGCCATTTAAAAAGAGGAATAGTTCTTTATCCTGTTGTAGTAACTGTTGCAACATGGCACTCAATCTTCGTAACGTGCCACTTCCCTATCATAAAATGCGGTCGCTTCCCGAATCAGGTTCTCCGCCTCGGTCTCCAGTTCTTTTTCGTCTTCCATACTAAAATCTTCCAGCCATTCCACCTCATCGTCCTCCAAATTGATTACAAATCGCGGGTATTCGGTATGTACGATATAAATGCCATCGGGATAGTCGGTATTATCGCCCAACAAAAACTTTGGTAACTCCATAGTGTATTATACTTGTCGCCCGGCAATCAGGCGGGTGGTCAAAAAATTAAATCGAAGATACAACATTAGGGCCGATGCACTAAGTCCTATCAAAAGACCGATCCAAATTCCCGTGCTTTTTAAATCGGTATGCAGGCAGAGGTAGTAAGAAATGGGAAAACCGATCAACCAATAGGCAACAAAGGTAATCGCAGTAGGTATCTTCACGTCCTGCAACCCTCGTAGCGCCCCAAGGACCACTACTTGTATGCCATCGCTAATTTGAAAAAATGCGGCTACCAACAATAGTTGTGCGGCCATGGCCAGCACCGTGGCATTATCGCTGCCATGCAAGAGATCGTCCGCACTCAGGTACAGGGTGGGGAACCATTCCCTACCGAACAGGAACAGCAGGGCAAATACTACTTCGATCAAAAACGTCATAAAAAATATCGACTGCCCGATCCGCCGAAGTTCCTTAAAGTCGCCCAATCCCTTTTGGTTGCCCACTCGGATCATTGCCGCAACACCCAGCCCCATTCCGAACATGAAGGTCATGCTGCTAAGGTTCAACGCAATTTGATTGGCGGCCTGGGCATTTTTACCCAATACCCCGCTCAGCCAAATTGCCGCGGTAAAAATACCCACCTCAAAGAACATTTGTAGGGCCGATGGAAAACCAAGGGCAATAATCTTTTTCATGACCCTTTTTTCGATTTTCCTAAAATTGAACCCGGTAACGTAGGCCTTAAAGGTTTTGCGTTTTTTCATAAGGTACCAAATGAACCCGACCATAAAAATCCGCGAAGCCAAGGTACCGATCGCTGCACCGACCACTCCTAACTTAGGAAAGCCGAAGGTCCCAAAAATGAAAAGATAGTTGAGAAGGACGTTCAACAGATTGGCGATGATCGTGGAATACATGGGGTATTTGGTCTGCGACAGGCCTTCCGAAAATTGTTTGAATGCCTGAAAAATGGTCAAAGGCACCAAGGATAGGGCTACCAGATCCATATAGGGCAAGGCCAGGGCCACCACTTCCGGAGGTTGATCCATATGGTACATCAACGGTCTACAGAGCAATATCAGAAAAAAAAGGGAAAGGCCCAATACGGTACAAAGCACCAAACCGTGCTTTAGGGCGTTTTTTGCGTTTGCCGCATTTCCCGACCCGTCGGCCTCGGCGACCAAAGGGGTAATGGCCGTAGAAAAACCGATACCCAAGGACATGGCAATAAAAACAAAACTGTTTCCAAGGGATACGGCCGCCAATTCGGCAGTACCCAAACGGCCAACCATAAGATTATCGGCAAAGGCCACAAAGGTATGGCCCAGCATTCCAGTGATCACTGGCAATGCCAGACGGGCATTATACTTAAATTCTTTGGTATACTTATGGAACAAGTGCAGTTGTGGTTTAAAGGTCTTATACCATTTCTGGTATTAAAATTTACGCTCTATGATCTCTTTCATACTCACATCCTGATAATTCCTTTTCACAAAATCGAGGGCAAGATCTAACACCTCCCCCATACGTTCGCATTTTTTAAAATTGATGTCAAGGGTAAGCTCATAAATCTGATTTTTTAGGGTACTCACGTTCTCAGGGTTCGAAATCATATCGTTTTTACATATTTCCCTGAGTTTTTTGATGCGGTTCCCGGAACTCAAGATGCGTTTGGCAACGATGGATCGCTCTTCTACCTTATACTGGTCCACGGAATTTCGCTGTAACTTGCCCCGTACCAATTCTACCATTAAAAAGTTTTCTTTAAAAAACTGTGGGCGGTACACCTTTAGTTTTCCCTCAAAACACTGTTGATCAAAGTCGATCGCCCTTATTCGGTACACCACATGATCAAAATCATGTACGGGTACGATCACATAGTTGTAAGACCGCATATCGCCCAGCAAACGAATCATGCAACGTTCGTTGAATTTTACGAACTCCTTTGCCAATTGAGACTTTTCGCGCTCCGTACATTTTGGTAAAAAATCCTTAATGAACACATCTCCAGGAATACCGGCGATATGCTCTTCGATCAGCGTATCCTTATATACCAAAAAGTTAAGGTTGTAGGGAGAGAGCATATGTTCCAGTTCAAGCCCGTAAACCCGTGAGGCATCGGTCTTTTTTACATAGAAGTATATAAAATTGTCGTTCAATATGTTCCTGACCTTGATCCGAAAGGGTTTGGAGTTGCCAAAGGTGCAATAATCCACGGCATCCACGTTCAAATACGGGGTAATGCCGTTGCTACCGTCGGAATGTAAAATGGAATAGACCTTTTTCAGGCTACGATCGATTTCTTCCCGCTCCATTTCCGAATAAAAAACGCGTACCCAAAGGGTATCGTTGTCATCTTCATCATAGACCACAACGGAACCCGAAAAACGCAAAAGATCTTCATAAAAAATCGGAATCTCAATTTTACGACTATACTGCCCCAGATACACATCGAGCCTTTCGTTAACGGGAAAGGCCGGCTTTTTCTTCGACATTAATTTTTCTTCGGACATAATCGTTCGTTTCTTTGGTACGGGCGAAAAAAGGTCCATCGTTCCCGCAATACGGAAGCATAAAAAATGCACCTTAAAAAAAGCGTGCGCTTCTTGTAACAAAACTACGCTTTCTTCGTCAAGTAGACAGCAACCACTTAAAACCGATTTCAATTGAGCACAATTCTATCCGTAAAAAACCTTACCAAACGATTTGGTGCACTGGTTGCCGTAAATAACCTTTCTTTTGAAATAGAAAAAGGAAATGTTTATGGTATTCTTGGTCCGAACGGGAGTGGCAAATCCACGACATTGGGTATCGTGCTGAACGTGGTAAACCGTTCTGCCGGGGAGTTTTCCTGGTTCGATGGGGCCACCTCAACGCATGAAGCGCTAAAAAAGGTGGGGGCCATTATCGAACGACCAAACTTTTACCCCTACATGACGGCCTTGCAAAACCTGAAATTGGTTTGCAAAATAAAGGAAGTACCTGATACGAAGGTTGAGGAAAAGCTGGCTTTAGTAGGGTTGCTGGAGCGAAAAAAAAGCAAATTTCGCACCTATTCCCTTGGTATGAAGCAACGATTGGCCATTGCATCGGCCCTGCTCAACGACCCCGAAATCCTAATATTGGACGAGCCTACCAACGGCCTTGACCCACAGGGCATCCATCAAATCCGGGAAATCATAAAAAAAATCGCTGCGGAGGGCACCACAATTCTCTTGGCATCGCATTTATTGGACGAGGTAGAAAAAGTGTGTAGCCATGTGGTCATTTTAAGAAAGGGCAAAAAATTATACTCGGGCTCGGTGGACGGCATGTTGGCCAGTCATGGCTTTTTTGAGCTAAAGACCGAACAGGCGGAAGCCTTGACCCGCTATTTAACGAACCACAGTGATTTTGGGGAACTCAAAAATGAAAACGGTATGATCACTGCTTTTCTAAACCAGGAAATGGCGGCTGATGCCCTGAACCGGGAACTGTTCGAAAAAGGTATTTTTCTTTCCCATCTGGTCAAACGAAAACAGAGTCTGGAAGAACAGTTCCTTACGTTAACAAAGAACCAAAGCTAGGAAACCGATGATACGTTTATTACATATAGAATTCATAAAGCTTTGGAACAATAGGGCCAGTAAAATACTGATCTTATCCTATTTTATACTGCTCACTTCCATTGCTTTTGTGGCGGCTATCAAATTTGATATCGGTCCGGTAAAGTTCCATTTGGCGGAACAGGGCATCTTCAACTTTCCGTACATCTGGCATTTCAACAGTTTTGTTGCCGCTTTTTTCAAACTGTTTTTGGCGATCGTTATCGTATCCATGATGGCGAACGAATACAGCAACAAAACCATTAAACAGAATTTGATCGATGGGCTCTCCAAAAAGGAGTTCATTTTATCCAAGTTCCTTACGGTAACGTCCTTCGCATTGATTTCAACGATATTCGTTTTTATCGTTACGCTGATACTCGGACTGATCTATTCCGACTATAACGAAATTTCCATTATTTTTTCAGATCTCGAATTTTTGTTCGCCTTTTTTGTAAAGCTCGTAGGCTTCTTCTCCTTCTGTCTTTTTCTGGGGATTTTTGTAAAACGATCTGCCTTTGCCCTCGGGTTTCTGGTGTTGTGGCTGATTGTGGAGCAATTGCTTTTTGGACTGTTGGGCTGGAAGCTCATGTCGTGGGAGAATGCCAGGATCGTCAAGGATTTTTTCCCCTTACAATCGATGACCAATTTGGTACAGGAGCCCTTTTCCCGTTTAGGGGCCGTTAAATCGGTAGCCGATCAAATTGGCGAAAAACTGGAGTTGGACTACGCCGTACACTGGTATCAGGTTTTAATAGTGCTCTTGTGGACCGCCGTATTCGTTTACCTGTCCTACGCATTACTTCGGAAGCGGGATCTTTAATTGTCCTTTAGGCCTTTTGGTACATTTCGGTCTTGTCAACGAACTATGGAGAGCGCAGTTTTATCATACCGTAAACACATTAATGACGACTACTGAAAAACTAGGGCCAGTCCAAGACCTTTTGATGAGGGCCTTACTTTGAGCGCGGTACCCTTCTTTATATTTCGATTATAGGTAGCAACGGCTTTTGTTTTGTTTTTTGAGCTCCGTATTAAAAAGACCAGCGCGGTTGCGCTTGTCACTATTCCACCGATAGCCGATAAGATATTGACTTCATTATTGGATATATTGCGGCAATTCCAGATACCAAATCCTGTTCCCAATACCAGGGAAGTATATGCCAACGTTTCAGAAGTCTTGGCCTTTTTCCAAAACAAATTGGCTTCCGTATCGGTCCTTAACGTTTCCAAAAACCTTTCTTTTCCAACTTCTTCATCGTTTTCGTAATAGAACAAACGCCAAAAACCACTTTTGACCTCCAATTCTTGTCCAAAAACGTTGGCCATTGAAGATAGAACAATTGTCAATAGTACCGTTAGGTGTACTAATCGAATCATAAATTCCAGTAATCTCGTTTTCGATAGGCAATATAATTCAAAATGATGGAAGCGTTTTCAATTCTTTTGATTCGTACGCTTCACTTCGGTCGCATTCATTTGGGTGGTATACCATTTTAACTTCGAACTGCTATAAAATGGACAAATAACGAACTTCAAGTGCCTACAGATTGTGGGGAAAAACATTTGCATTATCTTGTACATCCATTTCCCTCGAATGAAAAAAATGCTGCTCATACTATTGCTGTTTGGTCCCGTTGCCGTTTGGTCGCAGGGCGCCAGCGATTGTATCGATGCCATTACGGTATGCGGCAATAGTCGCATCAGCTCCAATGCCTCGGGTTTTGGCGTTCAGGAACTCGATGCCACTTCCAATCCCTGCACCTTTGAAGAAAGCAACAGCCTTTGGCTACGTATGAACATCGGCCAATCCGGAGATTTGGAGTTTACCATAACTCCCGTGAACAACAGCATTGGTGTGGATTACGATTTTTACATTTTTGGGCCCGATTTTAGTTGCGGCAATACCAACGCACCGATACGGTGTTCCACTACCAACCCACAACAAGCGGGCCTTGGGAGCAATACTACCGGACTTCGAAGCAATGAATCGGATACTTCCGAAGGACCGGGCGAATTGGGCAACAGTTTTGTGTCCTCCCTCCCCGTACTGGCCGGTGAAACCTATTATTTAATGATTGATCGCCCAATCGGAAACGGTGGTTTTGACTTGGATTGGAAGGGGACCGCCGATTTTGTGGAACAGCCCATCATTACCGGGGAACCGGACCCTATCGCCTTGTGTTTTACGCAAATCGGAGCTCCGGTAGACCTGACCCAAAATCAAGATCAGATCGCCACGGGAGCCTCCCTACAGTTCGAATATTATAGCACCTTGGCCAATGCCTTTGATGGAACGGACGCCATCGGCGACCCTTCTTCCTTTCCCATTGACGCCACCACCAGCATATTCGTAAAGACCATAGGACCCGATACTTGTTTTGACATCACCGAACAACCCATCCTGATGGATCCACCGATTACCAAAACATTTGAATATGTGGCGTGCGACCCCGACGAAAACGGTAGCGAGAGTTTTCAGATCAGCCAAATCATTGCAGATGTGCAAAACAGTATTGCCTCCCCTATCAATTATTCGGTAACCGTACACCCTACCCCTGCCGACGCAACAAATGGTATCAATGCCATTGCGACGGCTACCTACGAAGCGCCCGACGGAACCTTATATGCCAGGGTGATTTGGACTCCGGACCCGAGCTGCTTCGATGTCGTGGACGTCAATCTGAGGGTAGTGCCCAGCCCGATCCGGGTTCCCGACGAGCTGGTGCAGTGCGATGTAGATCTGGCCAACGAACTGGACGGCATTACCGCTTTCAACCTGGACCAGTTGTTCGCCGATATTGAAGCGACCAATTTTCTTTATCTTTTTTACGAAACGGAGCAAGATCGCGACAACAACGATCCCATCGCTGATTTTTCCAACTTCACCAACGGCACACCTGTCAACCAGACCATATATTACCGCGTACTGACCGACGTTTGTGAAACTTTGGGCGAGGTATTGCTGACGGTAAATCCTGCCCCGGTGCGCACCAGTGTACAAAGTCCGCTGATCGTCTGCGATGAAGACCAGGAGGATGATGCCTTGACCGGAAGTTTTGACCTGAACCTGTTCGGACAAAATACCTATCCAGGTTCCGAAACTGCATTTTATGCTACGCTGGAGGATGCCAAATTGGAACAAAACCCACTTTTCGATAGTTATCTTTCCGAAGATACCACCGTATATGTGCGTATTGAGGAAAACAACGATTGCGAGGGAATCGAGGTGGTAGAGCTACTGGTAAATCCGCTGCCGGAAATCAGTTTTAACAGATCTTTTTTCATTTGCACCGATAACCCGGTGCTGTCCTTGGAAGCACCTCCAGGTTATGACGGCTATTTATGGACGGCCCTCGACACCAATGGGGCGGCGGAAATATCCGATCAGCGAACGGCAACCTTTGATAGCCCGGGCAACTACCGGCTAACGGTAAGCCAGACGTTCGTTAATAGCGGACAGACCATTAGCTGTTCCAACGATGCCGATTTTACGATCGCCCCATCCAATGCCGCTATAATAGAACGTATCGACCTCACCGATGCTTCGGACAACAACACCGTAGCTATTATTGTCAATGGAGCCGGTGATTACGAATACAGTATCGATGGCGAGGAGTATCAAGATGCCAATTTTTTTGCAAATATCCCACCGGGTACGTTGGAGCTTTACATACGGGACAAAAACGGTTGTGGCATAACCGAGGAAACGATTACGGTGTTGGGCTATCCAAAGGTATTTACCCCCAATGGCGACGGTATAGGGGATTTTTGGCAGCTTATCGGAGTGGATCCTTCCGTTGAACAAAACACTACCATTAGCATTTATGATCGGTATGGCACCCTGATCAATCGTTTTCGGGCTGATGAAAACGGATGGAGCGGCAATGCCAACGGCAGGCCCATACCCCCTTCGGACTATTGGTTTGTAGCAAACATTGACGGGGAACGGGAGTTTAAAGGCCATTTTACCCTTAAAAGATAACTGTCCGTTTTTTGACCTTGTGCCCGACCGTTGAATGTTCACAACTAAAGCGGGAATAACGCTGGTCTATCCCTTGTTAGCACAGTGCTTTTTGTATTTTTAAGTCTTCAAAAAAGCTTTGACCATTTTAACATCAGAAATGGTATTAAACCGCATAACATATGAAATTTAAGGTCGTATCGGATTTTAAACCTACCGGAGATCAGCCCCAGGCCATTAAACAACTTGTGGAAGGCATGGAAAGTGGCGAACAATATCAAACCCTTTTAGGAGTGACCGGCTCGGGAAAAACGTTTACCGTGGCCAATGTTATCGCCGAAACCCAACGCCCCACATTGATCCTGGCCCATAACAAAACACTTGCGGCCCAGTTGTACTCGGAGTTCAAACAATTTTTTCCTGAAAATGCCGTAGAGTATTTTGTATCCTATTACGACTATTACCAACCGGAGGCGTTCATCCCCACCTCTGGACTCTATATCGAGAAAGACCTTTCCATTAACGAGGATATTGAAAAGCTACGCCTGAGCACCACCTCTTCGCTGTTATCGGGACGAAGGGACGTACTCGTGGTGGCTTCCGTTTCCTGCCTGTACGGTATCGGGAACCCTATCGAATTTCAGAAAAACGTGATTCAGATCAAAAAAGATCAAGTGATCGCCCGTACCAAGTTTTTACACCAATTGGTGCAAGGGTTATATTCCAGGACCACGGCAGATTTTAGAAACGGGAACTTTAGGGTAAAAGGAGATGTCGTAGATGTATTCCCGGGCTATGCCGACCATGCGTTCCGAATTCATTTTTTTGGGGACGAAGTTGAGGAAATCGAGGCGTTCGATCCCTTTAACAATACCGTAATTGAAGTGTACGAAAGCCTGAACATCTATCCGGCGAACATGTTCGTTACTTCGCAGGACGTGCTTCAAAATGCAATACACCAAATACAGGACGACCTGGTCAAACAGATCGACTACTTTAAGGAAATAGGCAAACCACTGGAAGCCAAACGTTTGGAAGAACGTACAAATTTTGATCTGGAAATGATCCGGGAACTGGGGTATTGCTCGGGAATCGAGAACTATTCCCGTTACCTGGACGGCCGTGCCCCTGGAACGCGACCTTTTTGTTTGTTGGACTATTTTCCGGACGATTACCTTATGATCATCGACGAAAGCCATGTTACCATCCCACAGGTACATGCCATGTATGGTGGGGACCGTTCCCGAAAGGTAAACTTGGTGGACTATGGATTCCGCTTACCGGCCGCTATGGACAATCGCCCCTTAAAGTTTGAGGAGTTCGAAGCCTTGCAACATCAGGTTATCTATGTTAGCGCCACCCCGGCGGATTATGAACTAAAACTGAGCGAGGGCGTTTTTGCGGAACAGATCATTCGCCCCACGGGACTGTTAGATCCCATTATTGAAGTACGGCCCAGTCTTAACCAGATAGATGACCTGGTAGAGGAAATACAACAACGGGTAGAAAAAGACGAGCGTACCTTGGTGACCACCCTCACCAAAAGAATGGCGGAAGAATTGGCCAAGTACCTTACCCGCATCAATGTGCGCTGCCGATATATCCATAGTGATGTGGACACCTTGGAGCGGGTAGAGATCATGCAAGACCTTCGAAAAGGTATTTTTGACGTGCTGATCGGGGTTAACCTTTTGAGGGAGGGACTCGATCTTCCGGAGGTATCCTTGGTGGCAATCATCGACGCCGATAAGGAAGGTTTTTTGAGGAGTAATCGTTCGCTCACACAGACGGTCGGACGTGCTGCAAGACACCTCAACGGAAGGGCCATCATGTATGCCGATAAGGTGACCGAAAGTATGCAGAAAACGATCGATGAAACGGAGTACCGCAGGGAAAAACAAATTGCGTATAATAAGGCGCATAACGTAACGCCAAAAGCACTCAATAAAAGTTTGGATAGCGCCTTGGCAAAAAACTCTGTTTCTACCTACCATTTTCAAAAAGAAGAACTGAGGGCGGCAGAACCCGAACTCGAATACATGACCAAAGAACAGTTGGAAAAAATGATTCGCGAAAAACGGAAGGCGATGGAAAAAGCGGCCAAGGATCTGGACTTCATGGAAGCGGCAAAATTAAGGGACGAAATAAAAATGCTTCAAGAAAAGGTGTAAAAACACTGTGGACAGCTCAAAAAAACGATAATTCAACCATAACTTCACCTTCTTAATTTTAATATTCTGGATTGTAAATAGTTGAATGTATTTTTTAGATTAGTCTAAATCTAATATAAATAGCGTTTTAGGTAATTTTTCGGCAGCATTCCATCAAAGATAACCAAAATTTCACAAACCCCTACCCTTGCGGTTTTCACCTCTTGTCCACCGTCTCCCCTTCACATTTTCAAGTCCAAAAAAAACGCCTCCGTCCAAGAAAAATATTTTTTTGGCATTCCAAAATTACCCCGTTCGTATAGTCGAATCCATCCCGAAAACGAAACCAAAAAGAAAAGCGGACCGACCTAAAAACGTTTGCAAAATGGATCATATCCATCAAAAAAAGCGTCTTGACCATGCGGTCAAAACGCCTTAAAAACACTACCAATTTAAAATCATTTTTATACTTAAAAAAGCATAAAAACATCCACTTCAAAAAACAACCTTTCGCACCCTTCTTTACGAAAGGGAAATCAACCTTTTTGGCTTAGGTAATGCCTCCTCTTTTTTAGGAAGTACCAAGCTCAAAATACCAGCTTCATACTTGGCATCTATGGCGTCTACATTTACCGATTCGGGAAGCTCAAATGAACGCTTAAAAGCGCTTTGCACAAATTCCTTTCTAGTATAATTTTCCTCTTGACGCTCTTCCTCTTTTCGAACTTCATACGAAATGGTCAATACATGATTATCGACTTCAAGGTTAAAGTCCTCCTTTACCCTTCCCGGAACGGAAAGTTCAATTTCAAAGTCCTTTTCATTATCCTTGATGTTTACCGCCGGAATTCCCGTACGAGGGTTTTCGATACCGCCGAACCAATCGGGTTTGAAAAATTCATTCACTAATGATGGAAACAACATATGATTTCTTTTAACTAACATAATTTTACTTTTTTTGATTATACTCTTTTAACACTGCAGTACAATAGACAAAAGCCATACCAGTGGAAAAATCATGTCATTTTGTCACTTTCAACAAGCCCAATGGTGACTTTTTGTCGCTTTTCAATAATGTCAAGCGTACATAACGTCAGTATTCCAGGTGGTGTCTTTCTTGTAAAAGGTGCTGTGATTAAAAGAGTTTGAGTTGGATTAAGGTACCAAAGTTTTACCCTATCGGTGTTTTTTCTTTTTCGAAAGGATAGTTGCGGTAAAGCTCCGAGATTCAGGCCGGAGGCCGCGGAGTTTACAAGACGGTTTTCAGTTGGAGACTGAAAAATCCCTACGAAAAAGTGTCTTTTTCTTTGGTTCCGTTTCTTTTGGACAAGCAAAAGAAATGAACGGAAGGCCAAATAAATAGCTAGAAGCTGATTTACAACGTTTAACTTATTATGAAACCATTTTTTAAGTCGAACTAACGTTAAAAGAGGAGTATGAATCGGGGACAGGCGGTCTAGTTGTAGTGCGCCTTAAAAATATTGATCAATACGTCAGGCGGGACAATTTTATCGGGGTATTGGTGCATCAACCCAAGAACTTGCTCAATTGCGGATGGTGGGAGGCCCATACCCAAACCGATATTGTGCAATCGGCTCACCTCAACATCTTGCTGCCGCTGGTCAACGTTCATCAATAATACCAAACGGTGAAAGTGAATGATGCGATCGGCCTCCGTTTTAGGAACATAGTGCGCTACCTCCTTGTCGAACAAGGAATCGAAGGTTTGCCGATCTACCCCTAAATGCGCGGAAACACCCAATAAAAAGTTATACTCCGGTTCTCCCACCTTTTTATCGATTTTGGCAAAGGCGATCATTTCCGATAAAATACTAAGCTTTTCTTTGTATGTGCTCATGAACGGCAATATTACGATCTACGATCGGGACAACAATTATATAACTGATTTAAAATACGTTTCGTATAAATACCCTAATGGAAGGTATTTCCCTTTGGGATGTATTTGAAAGGAACTGCCAGCATATAAAAGGTAAAAACTATGGTTTATAGTGCATGAAGGTGGACGCCAAATCGGGAACGGGGCGTAAAAAACGTCCGCTCCCTCGCTAAATTGTAATACCTTGTCAAAAAATACGGCATGACCAATAATGATGTGTTTAAAAAACTACGTGTAGCGCTAATGCTCCGCGACGATGATATTATGGAAATCCTTGGCCTTGTGAATTTTAAGATCGGAAAAAGTGAATTGGCCGCCTTTTTTCGCAAAGAGGACCACCCCAATTACCGGGAATGTGGAAATCAAATATTGCGCAACTTTCTGAACGGACTGGTGCTCTACTTAAGGGGAACAAAAGAAAATCCGACCTTCCCCGGAGCTGTACTGAAGTCGAAACCAATGGATACTAAAAAAAGCGTGAATACCCAAAAAAACCTAGGCCGACCCGATTTTAAGACCACTCAGCGAAAAAAAGTGGATGTGGCGCTATCTTCGGTGAAGTACAAGAACAAAACAAAAAACAACAGCAAAAAAAAATCCTGATCGAATACTACGATCAGAATGTAATTGCTATACCTTCTACGATTACGAAGCGATTCGGACCGATACGGTGTACTTTTTACCAGCTACATATCCGTTCATGACTACTTTTTTATAGTTCAGTCTGCTTTTCACGAACGTATCCATTTTGGAATCCTCCGTATCTACAGAAAGAACGACGATCTCTTTGTCGTTGTTCAGCATAAAAGTGATGTGGGCGGTCTCCCCGACCGTTTCCTGGGTAAGGTTGTTGAACTTTAAAAAGGAATGGATTTGATAGGACAGACTTTTGACCTCGGTCGGCGCGTTCTTTTTTACAGTGCCTTTTTTACCATTGTTGGCAAATACATTAGCTGAACAAAATAAAACTACCGCTGCCACTACTACACTTAATTTTTTCATGACTTTTCATTTTAAAAGTTTTGATCCGACCTGCGTCGGTTGATTGCAAAACTTGATTATTGATTAATTGATGAATTACTAAAAAGACGCCCCAAAAATGATTTTGTTACAAGGATTTCCTGATTTTAACATTTTTTATTGAACTCATTTAGACTTTTTGGATTGAAGCGAAAATTAGTTATTTAAAGGCCTGTTGAAGACTTTTTTGAGTTTCATAGCAGGGCTACGAGAGGAAAAAAAGGCAAAAACAGGGCTGTAAAGGACAATTTTTTAGCCAATTAAAAAAGTCTAAATGAGTTCATTGAAAATTAAATGGCAAATAGTGCCAAAAACATCGTCTGCATATACCCGTGATGCCCCTACCGGTATTGATGATGGATGGACATTAAAGTTAAAAAACCGGCCACTCCGAAAAGTGACCGGTTCCAAACCAACTCAAACGCAATTGCAAACATAAAATCTTAGCACATTTTTTGAGGGACGTACCTTTATTATCGACGTGCCTCCCACTTATTATTCCAAAGTGGTTTCCCCTTCGTTGGGATTGTATACATAGTTAAAAGTGTAAAAGCGAAATTCGTCCACAAAGCCGTCCGGTTGGGCGGGTGCATCTTTATAGTAACTCAACACTTCTACCTTTGCAAAACGCCCATTATGTGTCCGAATCACTAGTACTGTGCCGGGGATGGGAGTAACCACATTTACCTGGGGGTTATAATTGTACCAGCCGTTATCGCTTCCTGCGGGAATCGCAAAGCCCGTAGCGGAATCTTCTGCAAAAGTGTAATTGGAAGCATCGGTTATGCTGGCGAACGTACCGGTCGCTATGGCCGCTGCTGCATTCCCGTTTCTAACAGGTTCGTCGTTAGAGCCAGTTTCTACTCCACCGTTCACCGCTATTCGTGTACCCCTAAATGCAATATCCCATTCCGTATCGCTTGTGGTAACGCTACCTGTTTCAAAACTGAACTTTGTAAATGGTCCCCCCGCAGGATCCCCGGAAGGTGGTCCGCCCGTCTGCGGGGCCGGGATATTAGTGGCTGTCTCACTTTCTACAGCAACCAGATCAGGAGCATCATCATCATTGTTACAAGCGCCGAGCACCAATGCCAAAAGAAAAAAGAAAAAAGGTTTACCGATCATTTTCATAGTAGTTGTTTTAAAATTGAATATTTATTTTGGTGAATAGTTGTATCCCGGCCAGTCCGGGAATATTGTCCCGATCGGTGTAATCGAATAGGTTATCGGCACCGATCTGTAAAGTGTAATTATCGTTAAACGTCTTGTTCAGGGCCACATTAAAAAGAGCGTACCCATCGACAAAGGTGGTATCGTAACCATCGATTATGCCGTTACCATTACCATCGAACAGACCGTATTTACTTCTGTAGTTGACCCTAAGATTCAGGTCCAAACCACTATTGGGAACGGTATAGAATACTTTAAAATTGGCGGTGTGCCTGGAACGGTTGACGAGCCCAAAATAATCGGAATTATCCAAGGCAATGGTCTGCAGCGTCCGCGGGTCGCGTGCAAAAACCTCGCCCCGTTCCAAAGCCACCTTTTTTTGTTTGTCCTTTGCGTATAATAATTGATACCCTGCAGCCACCTGTAGGTGTTCATTTAACTTATATTGTCCGTCAAGTTCGAGCCCAGTGGTGTAGATTTTGTTAAAATTGGTATAGCTAAAAACATTTTGTCCGTTGGTTTTTCGGGCTATGGCCCTGGTATCGATCAGATTGGTAAAATCGTTTCTAAAACCATTGACCTGAATCTGCAGCTTTCCTTTTCGATAGGAAGCGCCCAAATTATAGCCTATGGAACGTTCGGCCTTTAAGGGTTCCGAAAGTTCCGACAGGTCATATAGAATGTCGATAAGCTGTCCTTGGCCCTCCAGCTCCTGTACCTTGGCAACGGCAACGTTGTATCCAAGCACCGTATAGCCCACTGCAGAATTGGTAAAATCGAAATACAATTGCCTGAAATCGGGCGCCTTAAAACCATAGCCCATGGAACCCTTGACGGAAAGGGCATCGGAAAGCTTCCAATTCATGGCCGCTTTAGGACTAAACTGCGACCGATACTCGCTATGATTGTCAAAGCGTGCGCCTAAAATCATGTTAAGATGCTCCAACGGATAGCCGTCGTATTGGGCGTACACATATTGGGAATCGAACACGACCTGGTCGTCAAAAAAGGTCCGGTCCAAATTTTCATGGTTATAGCCAACTCCGACAATAACATTGTTTTTAGCGCTTACGGTATATGTAGCGCGGATTTCCGGACGGATCAAATTTTGGTCAAACTCGCTTTGGCTGAAAACATCGTCGGTTACCGGGCTCGCCAGTAGTTCCTTCGCCAGATAATTGGTGTAGTAGAGCTCGTATTGCAATTGCATTTTTTTACCGGCACCATCGTCCAATCGCAGATGCAGGTTCCCCTCATCGATATCGCTACTGCCCATAAAAAACGCTTCGTCCACCATCAGCGATGCCTCTTGGTCTTGTTGGTAATATCTTCCGGAGGCGAAAAGTTTGAGGTCCTCGGAAAAATCGTAGGACAGCTGTCCATTAAAGGTATAATTGTTGAAAGGCTCCACTGTTTGCCCAGTTATCTCGGGGCGAAAATCATAGCCATCGCTATGCAAGGTATTCGCGAACAGGCCATAGCCCAGCTTCCCTATTTTTTGGTCAATATTGATGTTCGCGTCATGGGTATTGAAGGAAGCGAAGCGGTACGATACGTTCCCATGTAAGTCTTCCGAATGGGCATCTTCCGTAATAATATTGATCACTCCCCCTAGGGCTTCGGAGCCGTAGAGACTGGATGAGGGGCCTTTGACCACCTCAACTTGTTTGATATTGCCCACTGTCAAACGGCTTAAATCAAAGTTCCCCGAGGAACGTCCCACAAGGGGAACACCGTTGATAAGGATCATCACGTAGTCGGAAGCAATACCCTGCATCTGTACACCACTGAACCCGCTTTCATCCGTTACGGTCACGATTCCGGTCTGTTCGTCAAGAATGTCGTTCAAACGCAGCACCCCCGTTCGTTGCAGTTGCTCTCTTGAAATTAAGGTAACGGGCAGGGGAAGCGACGACAGTTGGCGTAGGGTACGTGTTGCGGTGACCACTACCTCGTCCAAATCCTGTGTAAGCACGGAATCTTTTTGCAGTGGTCCATCTTGACCGCTTACCGGGTAACGGCAAACTATCGCAAAAATGAGCAAAACCAACTTATTCAGATTCATTCTTAATAACTAACAGGGCAAATATATATCTTATTTTTATTCAATCTAAATAAATTTTATATTTTTACGGCAGCAATAACGATCATATAAATACGAACGAAATGAAACGATCAATTTTTACCATAATGGCTTTGGTCATGCTAAACACTTTTGGCATCGCACAGGACACCAAACAACTTCAGGATGCGGCGGCAATCAAAAAAATGTGCGGCTGTTATGAAGTGACCTTCAATTTTGCGGAGACTTTTAATTATAGTAACGACAGCCTTTACAAACCTTCAAAAACCAAAATTGACAAAGGACTTGAATGGGCCCAGCTGGTGACGGACGAGGCGGGTAAAGTGGTGATCCAACATATTCTTCAAGTTGGGGACCCTGCCAAACCGATGATCATCAAACACTGGCGGCAAGACTGGTTGTACGAAAACAAAGAGTTGTACCAGTACAATGGGAATAACAATTGGTCCTATATAAAGAAAGACGATTCCGAAGTAGCGGGGCAATGGACACAAAAGGTGTTTCAGGTCGATGACAGCCCCCGCTATGAGGGCAGTGCCACCTGGGTACATGTAGACGGCAAAAGCTATTGGGAAAATACCACGCCGGCCCCTTTGCCACGAAGGGAGTATACCACTCGGGGCGATTACAACATTACGTTACGCGGCAACCGACATGAGATTACCGAAGCGGGATGGGTACACGACCAGGACAATCAGAAAATAATCCGATCCGGGACAACCGAGGATGTGGTGCTTGCCAAAGAAAAAGGATACAATACCTACCATAGGGTAGCGGACGGGCGCTGTAAGGCCGCGGCCGAATGGTGGCAAACATCACAGGAAAAATGGACCAAAGTTAGGGCGAAATGGGATGCCGTTTTCGCACGAAATACGGATTTGACGCTTCATGAAAAAGTAGCCAACAAAGTGTTGTACAAATACCTTTTCTCCGATGAAGTACAACAAAAAAAGGAAATCGACGAAATTATCGATTCGTTCGTTAGTGATAGCGCCACCGAAAAAACCAATGGAAAATAAGTACGTAATGACCTTGAACAGACTTTTTCCGGTGTTGTTACTATTTTGTGTCGGCAAAATGCTTTGCCAGGACAACGTTTTTTTAAATCGATCGTACTGGAAGGCGAATCCTGACATCGCGACAATAAAATCCGATATCGCCCTAGGTAACGACATCGGTGCATTTACCTCCGCAATGTTCGATCCGGTCTGCTACGCCCTACTCGAGAAAACCGATAACAACACCATTAAATTCCTTTTGACACAAGGAAACAATACGGTAGACAAACGAACCCACGACGGAAGAACCTACCTCTTTTGGGCCGCTTATCGCGGTAACCTGGAAATGATGCGCTATCTGGTGGATAAGGGGGCCAAGGCCACCGAAGTGGATAGCCATGGGTACTCGGTGTTAAATTTTGCCGCAGTAACGGGTCAGACAGACCAACAGCTTTACGATTTTCTATTGGGACACGGAGCGGATATCAAGAATAAAAATACCGACGGTGCCAACGCACTGCTCTTGGTTGCACCATTTTTAAAAAACCTTGACCTGGTAACCTATTTTTCCAGTAAAGGTTTGGACATTAAAGCGAGGGACAACAACGGGAGCGGCCTATTCCTTTATGCCGCAAAAGGCGGTGATGTTCCTTTTTTAAAAACCTTGATAAAAAAGGGGATCCCTTTTGACTATGAGAACGCTAACGGGGACAATGCGATGCTGATGGCCGGTAAGGGCACCCGAAACATACAAGCCACTCTGGATACGTTCATTTATTTAGAGCGTTTGGGCATTAAGGCCAATAGCAGCAATTTTCAGGGACAAAATGTGCTGCATTCCCTTGCCTATCGGTGCACGGACCGGGAAGTATTCGAACATTTTATCCAGCGGGGCGTAGATGTGAATAAAAGTGACGCTGATGGGCATACCCCATTTATGAATGCGGTATCAAGAAACGCGCTACCCATTGTCACCTACCTTCTTGAACAGCAGGGAAATCATAATGCTTTGGATAATGCCGGCCGATCCTCACTGACCAAAGCGGTTGAGCACAATAGTGCCGATGTGGTAGACCTTCTTTTAAAAAAGGGTGCTAAAAGTAACATCCTAGACGATAAGGGCAGTTCCATAGCATACTATCTGTTAAAGGCGTACGAACCCAAAAAAACAGCACCCTTTGATGCCAAATTGCGTTTACTTCTGGAAAAGGGAGTGGTGATGACCGCTATACAAGAAAATGGAAATACCCTTTTGCATATTGCCGCCAGGGAAAACAACTTTGGGCTCTTAAAACGCCTGGAGGAATTCAAGATACCCATCGATCATTTGAACAACGAGGGCTATACGGCACTACATTTGGCTGCAATGAGCGGTACGGATGCGGCACTTTTAAAGTATCTGATAACGCTAGGTGCGAACAAGGAACTAAAAACGGCCTTTGATGAAACCACCTACCAACTCATAAGTGAAAATGAGCTTTTGCAAGATCAGCTGGCCCAACTGGATTTTTTAAGATGATACAGCGCCAAAAAAAATGAAAGTTATGAAAAAAAGCATGCTATTAATGTTCGCCCTAATTGCCTTGGGAATAACCGGTTTTATCCCGCCAGTGGAAACCCAACAATACAAATGTATGATCCAACTGACCAATTATACTGGGGAAGGGGCATATGTAGTGGTATCCTTGTTGGATGTTAAAGATGCGTACTTGGAAACCTTGTATGTACAAGGGGACGATAAGGAATGGTATCGGGATATCGAGGAGTGGTGGAAAAACCTGTATGGGACCAAAAGACCCGATATTGACGGCATTACCGGGGAAACGGTTACCGGAGGGCAGCGTAAAATGGTACTTTTGAACATCCCTAAGGACAAAATCGATAAGGGATATAAAATTCGTTTTGAATCCGCGGTAGAGGATCAAGACTATTTTAAGGACGATGTCGAGTTTGAGTTGACCTCCGAAAATTTGAACTCTAAAAAAGAAGGGAAAGGTTTTATCCGTTATGTACGGATGTTACCCAAATAGAAAATAGGATGTCCATTACCATATGGAGGTATGCCCACCTTATTTTGGCCATTGTTTCCGCAGTTTTTTTAACGATTGCCGCGTTAACGGGAATCATTCTTGCTTTTGAACCGATTTCCGATGCGGCACAACCTTTTAAAAAAGTAGCTTTAAACGAAGTTTCGCTGGAGAAAACGATCCGCGCACTGCAGAACGACCATGATGAAATATTGGCTTTGGAAATCGATGCAAACGATTTTGTAATCGCCTCCGTAATTACCAAAACCGGCCGTTCCGAACGCATATATGTAGACCCTGTAACGGGCAATACCCTAGGAAGCCCAAAAGAGAAGTTGCAAATCTTCAAATGGGCCGTTACGCTACACCGTTCGCTATTCCTTAAGACCATTGGTCGCGCTTTTATGGGGGTTACTTCTTTTTTACTTTACCTTATCTGTGTAACCGGATTTTTTCTATTGGCCAGACGACAAGGTGGAATCAAAAGAATCTTTTCCAAGGTCCAGAAAGATGCTTTTGTACAACGCTACCACGCCATTACTGGACAATGGGCCATGCTTCCGGTGTTTCTTGTTGCCGCTACGGGGTTTTTCCTTTCCGCTGAAAAGTTTTCGTTGTTGCCGAAAATGTCAGGTACCGACACTCCCAAAACTAGCATAACCCATGAAAAGGGAGAGGCCAAAGGAACGACTCCAATTTTTCAAACAATATTTTTGAACGATGTCAGGTTGGTAACCTTTCCTTTTTCCGATGCGCCTGAGGACCATTTCGAAATTGACTTACGGGACCGACAAATATTGGTACATCAACATAGTGGTGCTATTTTGAACGAGAAAACCTACCCTTTTGTAGCCTTGGCCTCCAGCTTAAGTTTAAAACTGCATACGGGACAAGGGAGTATATTATGGTCGTTGTTATTGATCTTCACCGGTATTTCGATTCTCTTTTTTGTGTATTCGGGTACCATAATGGGGCTCAAACGTCTTAGAAGGCTCCGCACCTTAAACCCAATGTCCGATAAGGATGCCTCCGAATATATCCTTTTAGTGGGATCGGAAACGGGTACGACTTCGGATTTTGCCACCCTGTTCCAAAATGCGCTTGTCCGATCCCGGAAAAGTGTTTTCAAAGCACCTATGGATTCCTATACCACGTACAAAATGGCCAAGCATATCATTGTTTTCACCGCAACCTATGGTAAAGGCGACCCTCCCGCAAACGCGCGCAATTTTATAAACGTTTTCAACACAACACCAGTACGCCGTCCAATGGAGTATAGCGTTTTGGGGTTTGGCTCTTTAAGATATCCGGAGTATTGTCAATACGCCGTGGACGTAGCGAAACGTTTGCAGGAGCATCCGTATTTCAAGTCAAGCGTTCCCCTTAATAAGATCAACAATGCCTCATTCGCGGCATTTGACCATTGGGTATCGCAGTGGGGCCTGGCAAATAAGGTTCCTTTGCAACTACAAAAACCTCTAAAACCAAATAAACGGTTTATCTCCCGCCCCTTCAAAGTAATCCATAGAACCCTTTTGAACGGGGACGACACTTTTTTGATTCGACTAAGACCGCAAAACCATGGTTCGTTCGAATCGGGAGATCTGTTAGTGCATTGCCCCGAGGCGGGAAGTGCGCCCAGAATGTACTCCATTGCACGAATTGAAAACGATATCCTATTAAGTATTAAAAAACACGAATTCGGCATATCTTCCAACTACTTTTATTCGCTAACAGAAAATGACATTGTTCATGCCGCAATTCAAAAAAATCCTCCGTTTCATTTGCCAAAAAATATTCCTTGTTTATTATGCATCGGCAACGGTACAGGTATCGCCCCATTTTTAGGGATAATCGCTGCAAACGAACGCCACATTCCGATACAGCTTTACTGGGGCGGTCGTACGGAAGATTCCCTTTCGCTGTACAAAACATATCTCGACGGCTCCATAGCAACTAAAAAGCTGACTTCTTTTAAAACAGCTTATTCCCGCGGCCCCTTAAGAAAAATGTATGTTCAAGATCTCCTAAAACAAGAACGTATTCTTATTGCGGAACAATTGTCGGCCGGTGCAGTTATTATGCTATGTGGCTCCATAGCGATGCAACAGGAAGTTCTGAGGGTTCTAGAGGTTATCGTAACTGAGCAATTGAAGACATCCCTAAGTGAATTCGAGCGGAAGGGACAGCTAAAAATGGACTGTTATTAATACCGTTTTAACTTTGAAGGGTATAAGTAAGGTTTTGGGTTTTTCCAAGAGTGGCAACCCCTTATCCGCTTACGATATGGCACTAAAAAAAGGAAGCCTTTTGGCTTCCTTTTTATATATGACCTTGTTATAATCGTTGATTACAATACTTCCTTAACCTTATCGGCAGCTTCTTGAAACTGCACCGCAGAATGCACGGCCAATCCCGAGTTATCGATAATCTCCTTGGCCAGTTCCGCATTTGTTCCCTGCAAGCGAACAATGATCGGTACTTTAATGGCATCACCCATATTTTTATAGGCATCGACCACTCCTTGCGCTACACGATCACAGCGAACAATACCACCGAATATGTTGATGAGTATCGCTTTTACGGCAGGGTCCTTTAAAATGATACGAAAGGCTTCCTCTACCCGTTTTGCATCGGCAGTACCACCGACGTCCAAAAAGTTGGCAGGTTCTCCCCCGGCCATCTTTATCAGGTCCATGGTCGCCATGGCCAAACCGGCACCGTTTACCATACAACCAACGTTCCCATCAAGATCTACATAGTTCAGGCCTACTTCCCGTGCTTCTACCTCGATAGGGTTTTCCTCTCTTAAATCACGCATTTCGGCATATGCCTTTCTGCGGTATAGGGCATTGTCGTCAATGGACACTTTGGCATCTACCGCCATGATCTTGTCGTCCGAGGTTTTTAATACCGGATTGATTTCGAACATACTGGAATCGCTCTCGACATAGGCTTTGTATAATGCCGCAACAAACTTCGTCATTTCCTTAAAAGCACCTCCGGAGAGTCCCAAGTTAAAAGCTACTTTTCGTGCCTGAAATGGCAATAGCCCCGTTGCCGGATCAATTTCTTCCGTGTAGATCAAGTGTGGTGTCTTTTCGGCCACCTCTTCGATATCCATTCCACCTTCGGTAGAATACATGATCATGTTACGGCCGGTTCCTCTATTCAATAGCACGGACATATAAAACTCATTGGTCTCGCTATCCCCGGGATAGTAAACGTCCTCGGCAATCAATACCTTATGTACTTTTTTTCCTTCTGCGGATGTTTGCGGGGTAATCAGATTCATTCCGATGATCTGCCCTGCAATTTCCTCTACCTCCTTCAAATTTTTGGCCAGTTTTACGCCGCCGCCCTTTCCACGACCACCGGCATGAACCTGTGCCTTGATCACGTGCCAACCGGTACCGGTTTCGGCCGTTAACTGCTTTGCCGCGTCAACCGCTTCCTTTGCATTGTTTGCAACGAGGCCCCGTTGGATGCGCACGCCAAAACTTGCTAAAATCTCTTTTCCCTGATATTCGTGAAGGTTCATATATGAAGGTATCTTTAAGTTCGGATGCAAAAATAGGAAACGTATCGGATTTACACTAATGATGTAGGGAACATAACGGAGATATATCTTCCTTCTCCTATCTGTTCGAGAAAAAGCCTTAAACTATAACGGGTAACACCCCTTAAAATACTATCGGTAGCTTTTGAAAAATAGGCACTAATACAACAAGAACTTTATGAACTATTGCCCTCCGATTTCCAAGCCTTCGAAATCTAAAGGATCAAAGTTTTTGAAATGTCCGTTCAGGGTTATGGTACGTTTCGTTCGGTCCACTTCTTTTAAAACCGCTATTGTGGCCAACAAATGCCCTCTGATATAGGCCAAACGCTCACTCTCCTTGGTCATGAGCAACAATTCGTATTCCTGCTCCATAGAAAGTCCCATTTTGTGTACTAGCACAAAACTGTGAAACTTGGAAACGGGTATGGGTGTAAAGGGTACCTCCATCAGGTGATACAACTCTTCTATTTTTGAAAGCACTGCTTCTCGCATAGCATCGTCCGCATCGTTGATGTTCTCCAAAAAACGTACCCGACCGCCGGCATAAAGCTTGTCGTTGAGTTGGTTTTCGAAAGTCAACACCTTAAACACCTGCCGTGCCACACAGGTAACATCCATCTCTCCCCCCTCATAGGTGGTAACCACCTCTACCAATTGTACCTCTGTCCCATAGGCCAATCCGCCATTAATATATACCGGTATCCCAAAAGTTATCGCCTCGGAACGACAGTCCAATATCAATTGTTTGTACCGGTCTTCGAAAATGTGCAATGGCACCGTCTCGCCGGGAAAAAAAATAGATTGTAATGGAAATAAGGGGAGCACCATAGTTTTTTTTCAAAAATACAACTCGCCCGTAAGTACTACAAACTTATAGCATCTTTACATTTGTTTTATTTATAACATTTTGTTTTATTTATAATATCGATGTTTATTTTTTTTGTACGAAACGAATAATGCCATTACTTTAGCGTAAAATATATGTTATGCAGCCCAATGAACTTCTGAAAATAGCCGAGACGCATGGTGACCCAATCTATGTGTACGACTCTTCAAAAATTATCGCGCAATTCAACCGATTGACAAAAGCGTTTCGGACCGTTCCGAAACTTAAATTGAACTATGCGGCAAAAGCGCTTTCCAATATCAGTATCTTAAAACTGATGAACAGTTTGGGTAGCGGTCTGGATACCGTTTCGATCCAAGAGGTACAGCTCGGGCTACTGGCCGGTTTTAAACCGGAATCCATTATTTTCACACCCAACGGTGTTTCGTTGGAAGAGATAGAGGAGGCGGCCAAACTAGGGGTACGCATCAACATCGACAATCTTTCGGTATTGGAACAGTTCGGGAGCAAACATCCGGACATTCCGGTATGCATCCGGATCAATCCGCATGTTATGGCAGGGGGGAATTCCAACATTTCCGTAGGGCATATCGATTCCAAATTTGGTATCAGCATTCACCAAATTCCACATTTGTTGCGGATCGTGAACCTCACCCAAATGAACATTAACGGTATACACATGCATACCGGAAGTGATATTTTGGATATCGATGTGTTCCTTTATGCTTCCGAAATTTTATTCGATACAGCCAAAAATTTCAAGAATCTTGACTTTATCGATTTTGGTAGCGGCTTTAAAGTGCCCTACAAAGAAGGCGACATTGAAACGAATGTGGAAGAGCTCGGGAAAAAGTTGGGATCTCGTTTTAATGAATTTTGCGCGGAATACGGAAAGGAACTCACTTTGGCCTTTGAACCGGGCAAGTTTTTGGTCAGCGAAGCGGGCTATTTTCTAACCAAGGTCAATGTGGTAAAGCAAACGACATCGACCGTTTTTGCAAGTGTCGACTCCGGTTTTAACCATTTGATTCGCCCTATGTTATATGGTGCACATCACCAAATCGTCAATATTTCGAATACAAAAGGACGCGAGCGTTATTATTCCGTGGTAGGCTACATCTGTGAAACGGACACCTTTGCCAGCAACCGTCGGATCAACGAAATATCCGAAGGTGATATCCTTTGTTTTAAAAATGCCGGGGCCTATTGTTTTACCATGGCCAGCAACTACAATTCCCGATTTAGGCCTGCCGAAGTGCTTTGGCACGAAGGGAAGGCCATTTTGATCCGAGAACGGGAAAATTTTGATGACCTGATCAGGAACCAAGTGGACGTTAAAGATCTTTTTACGACCAAAAAAGAAAAAGCCGCGGTAAAATAACCGCGGCCCAATTTTCCCAAATAGGGTTACTATTACAAATTGTTTTCCAATAGCGTCTGTAACGCTTTGGCCCTATCGTCTATCTGATCGATGTTGGTGGTAGGTTTATGGTCCAAGGTCAATTCCTTATTTTCAAAAGAAGCCCACTTGGCCGCGTAACTGACCCCAGCCTCGTTTTTGATGTGGAGCTTTTCCAAACTCTCGGCTATCGCCTCTTTGCCCATATCATCGGCGCAAATGCTTTCCAATGCCTGCAATAAGGGTTGAAAATATACTTTAGGCCATGCCTTCTCATATAAATGGCTCATACCGTCGATGGCAAGGCTGTCCCAAGCAACATTTACGGTTACCTCCTTACCGACCACTTTTTTAAGTTCCTCCAAAAAGGTATTGTATTCGTTTTCTTGAAAGGCTTTTACCACTCTTCTTTCTGCTAATCCCATTTTTCTTTTTTTTAGGTTATACTATGGTTTCTATTTTTTCTTTTAAATTTTGTTCAAGCGCTACCGGCAATTTTTGGTTTAGGTCAATGATGACTACAATGGCACCTTCTTTCCGATCCACCTTCAGCGGGCCATCATGTGTTTCCAGAACAACACTTTTGTATGACGATATGGCTTCCTTTCCCAACGGATCTGCCGCTATTTGCCCCAACACTGTAGCCAATGCCCCTAAAAAGGGCTTCAATTGATATTTCTCCTTGTCCGTTAACGGTTTCGCCAGCACCGTTTCCAGGTCGAGTACCACCCCAAGATCGGTTTGCATGGCATCTGCAATTGCCTTTACATTACGTTTTAGTTGTAATCCGGTGGGTATCTCCGATACCGGAACCTCAAAAAAGGCACCATCGGTCAGTAGCGACAACGATAGGTCGGGGTTCATTATTTCAACACTGATCAAGCTTCCAATATTTACATAGCCCAAATTTCCGTTTGTCCCAAAAAGGAGGGTATTTCCTTCCACATCCTTCTTTAGCGGAATTCCCTCGAATACCGTTCCCGAAGATAGTCCCAGACGAATTTGAACCATTTTTTCCAATGCTTCCGTTCTTGAATTAAAGGCCAGTACTTTTTCAAAAATGTTCAAGGGACCGGCCACCAAAATCTCTGGTAATATCGCTTTCAAATTTCGCATGGGTATGTAGTTTTTCGGTGAACATTGTTTTTGCTAACGCATTTCAAAACCATAGATTGTATTATGGCATCAGGTTTTATGATTATCGCGATACGAAGGTAAATTGTTGACGACTCCGTCCGTTACCCGTTTTCCGTGAAAAACACTACCCGGAAACCGGAGGCATACCCATTTAAAATAAAGCTGCCCAATTTTCGTTAGTTTTGGTATAGTTGTTGGACTAATTAAAAAAAGTAATCAAATGAGTATAGTTGCCCCGCATTTTAAAAAAATGGTTTTCGTGCTATTCCTTGGCCTCGGTATGGTCGCGGTACAGGCGCAAGAGGTGGAATGGCTCTCTTGGGACGAAGCTTCGGAAATGGCCAAGACCGATAAAAATCCAAAGAAAATATTCATAGATGTGTATACGGATTGGTGCGGTTGGTGCAAAAAAATGGATAAGGATACGTTTCAGAACGCCGAAGTGGCCGCTTATATGAAGGAGAACTTTTATATGGTGAAATTGGACGGGGAAGGAAAAGAACCGATAGAATATAAAGGGAAGACCTATAACTTTGTGCCTTCCGGCAGAAAAGGCTATCATGAATTTGCCGCTGCACTGCTACAGGGAAAACTCAGCTATCCCACTACTGTTTTTTTGGATGAGGAGCTGAACATGTTATCTCCCGTACCCGGCTATCAAAAACCCGAACCTTTTTTAAATATCGCCAAGTATTTTGGTGACGATATTTATAAGGAAAAAGACTGGAAGAGTTATTCCGGTCAGGGGGAGTAAAAAAGGTTTTATTTTATTGCAGGGGCTATTCGATTGAAAAGAATATCGCAGTATTCCCGTTCTGTCTCTAGCTGTAGAAAATGTCCACAATTTTCTATTTTAAAAACTTCACAATCTGTCAAAACTGATGTCAAGGTTGTTCCAGGGCCATGCCAGGGCTGAAAACTATCGTTCATTGCCCAAATAAGGTCTACCGGAATTTCAACTTTTGATAACAACTCCATATTACCTGATGTGTGTTTGCTGCTGAGCCGCCGTAGCATTTTTTGAAATTTTCGGATTCTCCGGCTTTTGTTAAATTTACCGTCATAAAAAATACGATCAAATTCGGACCGAGATAAGTTGTTCCTATGAAATGTTTTTGACAAAGCATTGTATAACTTATCCTCTTTGAACTTACCGGCCATAGCCATCCAGTAAAACAGGCCTAATCGGCTTGCTTTTATCATCCTTGTTACGCTTTTGATCGGCCAGCTAGAACCCGTCACACAATTGCTCAACACCGCTTTGACGAATAACTGTTCATGCTTTGCAATTAAAATTTGTACGATACCGCCACCTATATCATGTCCCACTAGCGTTATTTCATTCAAACCCAAATGATGAAAAAACTGAACTAGGAGTTCTGCCATATAGCTCATATCATAGTAGCGAGCGTTTTTAACTATAGTTTCTCCATATCCGGATAAATCAGGGGCCAAACAGTAAAATCCTTTGGTAATCAAATAGGTCATCGTCCCGCGCCATAGCTCAGATGAGGCGGGAATACCATGCAGGAATACCACTGGAGCGCCATACTTTTCCCCTCCCTCTAAAACGGAGATGATATTATCATCAATAGTATAATTATTCCTTTCAATCTGGGCGTTAAACATGTTTTCATAATTTTTTACAGGTCAAAACTATTCATTCCCAGAAAAGAAACCAATAAGTAACCAACTGTAAACCAAGTATATAAAACGAAAGCAACGCTGAAAACCAATGGATTGGAACAGAAAAAAATTATAAAAACTTTGGAGGTACCAAAGGAACGTACAAATACTGGAAACTTGAGGGAGTATTAACGCATCGCGGTCCTTTGGTAAAGTCCGCAAAAAAACGAAAACTACCGTAACCAAAAAAGATTTTTAGGTCATTGGAATTCCGTTCCGTACTTCTGTACCATTGGAATACCGTAAAACCAGTAACCGGTCATACCCTGCTAACGGACCAATAGATGGTGATGAAAACCGCCTATTGACCTTACGGCATACGGTAATTTCTAAAAGACTCCAATAACCTAAAAACGAGTAAGAAATAAAACCCGATCCGTACTACCTGCTATAGTTAGGGGATTCCTTGGTAATGGTTACATCGTGTGGATGGCTTTCATTGATACCACTGGCGGTAATTTTAACGAACCTTCCATTTTCCTGAAGGGAAGCGATGTCCTTGGCACCGCAATAGCCCATACCTGCCCGCAATCCGCCGACAAATTGGTGAATGCTCTCGAACAATTCCCCTTTGTACGGTACGCGACCTACAATACCTTCGGGCACCAGTTTTTTAATATCGTCCTCCACATCTTGAAAGTATCGGTCCTTCGACCCCTGTTTCATGGCTTCTACGGAGCCCATACCCCGGTACGATTTGAATTTTCTGCCTTCATAAATGATGGTTTCGCCCGGCGATTCTTTAGTTCCCGCCAAAAGGGAGCCCAACATTACCGTATCGGCCCCTGCGGCAATGGCTTTCGGGATATCCCCGGTATACCGTATTCCCCCGTCGGCGATTACGGGAACTCCACTACCCTTTATTGCGGCAGCTACTTCAAGTACTGCGGAAAATTGTGGGAAACCGACTCCGGCCACTACTCGTGTGGTACATATCGAACCTGGACCGATACCGACCTTTACGGCATCGGCGCCCGCTTCCACCAAATACTTTGCAGCTTCGGCGGTAGCGATGTTTCCGACAATAACTTCCAGATCGGGAAACTGTTTTTTAACCGCTTTTAATACATTCACCACTCCTTTGGTATGCCCATGTGCGGTATCGATTACCACGGCATCTACGCCCGCGGCTACCAAGGCACTGGCACGGTCCACCGCATCGCCGGTGACTCCCAATGCCGCAGCTACCCGTAGCCGACCGTAGCGGTCTTTATTGGCTATCGGTTTTTGGGTGAGTTTGGTAATGTCCCTAAAGGTGATCAATCCCACCAATTTGTAGTCTTTGTCGACCACTGGTAGCTTTTCGATCTTATTTTCCTGTAAAATGTCTTCTGCTTGGGCCAAGGAGGTCCCTTCGCTTACCGTTACCAGATTTTCGGTAGTCATTACCTCGGAAATCGGACGTTCGTTGTTTTTCTCGAACCGCAGGTCGCGATTGGTGACGATTCCGATAAGCTTGCCCGCATCATCAACGATGGGAATACCCCCGATACTGAATTCGGCCATATTGGATTTGGCATCCTTGACCAACGCATCGGTAGGAAGGGTAACGGGATCCATGATCATGCCACTCTCCGCACGTTTTACCTTCCGCACCTTGAGCGCTTGCTGCTCGATGGTCATGTTTTTGTGCAGCACACCGATTCCACCTTCCTGAGCAATGGCTATGGCCATTCTGGACTCCGTAACGGTATCCATTGCCGCAGAAACGATAGGAACGTTTATGGTAATATTTCTGGTGAATCTTGTTTTGATGCTTACTTCTCTAGGAAGCACTTCGGAAAAAGCTGGAACGAGGAGTACGTCGTCATAAGTGAGACCTTCTCCGAGAATTTTATTGAGGTGGGCTTGCATTGCAATTATGGATTAATTGCGTGCAAATGTAATTAAAAAAACAGGAACGAGCGCTATGGGAAAGCAATAAAGAAAAAGTAACCTGTATGTCGTCTTTTTCAAAAGGAACGGTTTCAGAAACCTACTTCTTCCTATCTGTCCGACCCCCTTGGCGTCCCCAACGTTAATTGGACACCTGATACTGCTCCCGTACCTTTCTCGTCCATGCGATCAGGGCCTCCTTCTCTTCTTCCGAAAAACCGCCGTGTAGCAATTGATATCCTTTTTCAGGCATTTCACCTTCCTCTACCTCCTCGATCAACTCGTCCAATTTATGGTCCCTTTTCTTTGTGTCATAGCTGTCCCAGGCCGACACATTGAAGTGCTCGTTCCCTTCTTCCACATGGTCCGCAATGATATAGGACATTGGGGCTATTTCAGAGTACCAAGGATATTCCGTTTTATTGCTATGGCAATCGTAGCATTTGTTTTCCAAGATCGTTTTTATCTCGGGAGTCGGTTTGGTGTCGGCCTCAAAGGAGGCAACATCGCGATAGGGCGCCTCATTCTTCTCCGGGCGATAAAACTGGATCAATACAAAAACGACCAAAAGGGCCAATAAGATTTTTCTTAGGATTTTCATTAGTAAAACTATTGCAGGTTATTTTTAATTTCTTCATTTAAGCAAAAAGCCCGAACCAATTCATATTTTAAACTGTAAGGTAGTATAAAATGTTCTTGGTTCAGATGGAATAATTCCCGGCCCGGGATAGCCCGTGGCCCTACGTGTAAAATACGTATTATTCAGCACATTATTGATGCCCGCCTCCAAACGCCATTTTTTATAGGTATATGAAAAAGAAGCGTCCAATATATCGTACGATGGAATAGTACCTTCGATTCCCCTTTGGTTATCGGAAACGTCTTGGGGGGCATTCGTCGCATCGGTAAACTGGGTGGACAAGTAGGTGTATTGCAAACTTCCCAGTAGATTTTTGTAGCCAAAATTCAATCCCGTCTTGAGGTTGACACGAGGTATAAACTCCACTTCGTTGCCTTCCCGTAGCGGCAACACTTGGGTCGCCCCGGCCAGGGTCAAAGGGTTTACGCGAACATATTCGGAGCGGGTCAATGCCAAATTCGAAAACAGGTTCAATTGGTATACCTCATTTTGGTTCCACAAGGTTTCGGTAATGTTCCAATCCACAAAACTTTCCAACCCATAGATAAACGCGTCCCCAATGTTGCCCCTTACCCGAACGGTACCGTTGGTATCGGTAGCAAGTAAGGCTTCTCCCAAACGATTATCGTAAAACAGGCCAAAAGCACTAATGTCGTAGGATAGCGTGTTTTTATAACGCCCACGGACGCCCAGATCGGCAGTTAATCCATCTTCGTCCGTAATATTGGGATCTACCTGAAAAGATGGGTTGACCACACGTATATCGCTAAAGGTAACCGAACGATAGTTTTGCGAAACGTTGCCATAAACTTCCATTCCCGGCACTATATTATAGGTGGCCCCCAGACCGAGCAATACAAAGCTGCGGTCGAATATTCGGTTGTCCTCGATTTCTTCGTTCGACAAGGGATTGCCCGCCAAATCTAAGGCAATATTCTTGTAGCTTCCGACACTCTCGGTTCGGATATGTTCAAAACGAAAACCCGGGGTTATCGATAGTTTGTCGGTAATATTAAACACGTTCTCACCGAACAGGGCCACGTTCAGGTTGGGAAAATCAAATTGTGATTGCCGTTCGTAATTTGGGAACTCATCGTCCCTAAAGTTGAAATCGGCGTTGGAGGCATTGCTCCCTGGACCTTGACGTTGATCGTTGTCGGTATTGTAAAACTTGGCCCCCAAAAGCAGGGCAGATTCTTTGTTCCACAGGGTGTATCGCGATAAAACCCGCGCTTCGGCACCCCAATTTTGAAAATTATCGACCAATAGTTCCCGTGGTTCTTCCAACACATCGGGTTGCGATACCCGATTGGTTCGGAAACCCAGCGCTTTTCGGGAGGCATCGAGCCCAAACACGTTGAAACTAAAGTCCGTTTTTGATGAAAACCGATGGTCCAACCGAACCGAAAATAGTTTCCAATCCACATCGAACCAATTCCGTGTCCGATTACTAAAGGTAGGATCTTCAATAAACTGGGCATCGGTAAGCCCTCCCGCCTGTTGGGCCAAATAATTTAAAAAAGTGGTCTCTACACTGATTTTTGTACGATCGGACCATTGATATCCGATATGCGCAAAGTAATTACGACTGTTGAAATTGGAGTTCGGCCGAAACCCCTCTCCTTCTTTATAATTGAAGTAGGTGTAGTAACTCAACTTGCCTACGGTTCCGCTCAAACTGTTAAAGCTTGTTCGGAGATCAAAGGAACCTACCGTCTGCCGAGAGGTCCATTCGACCTTTTTGTTCGGATTTGGTTTTTTAAACTTAAAATTGATCAACCCCCCGAACTGTGTCCCATATTGTAGCGAAGCCGCTCCCCTCACTACCTGTATTTCCTCCAGTGCTTCTGCGGGCGGGGTGTAGTAGCTTTCGGGATATCCCAGCACATCGGCACTGATGTCGTACCCATTTTGTCTGGTATTAAAGTTGGCGGTACGGTTGGGGTCCAATCCCCTTCCCCCGATGTTGAGCTGTAATCCCGCATCGCCATTATCGTAGATATTGAGCCCCACTACTTGCCCGTATACCTGTCTTGCATTATTGGCTGCCAAGTTGCCGGTAATGCCCTCCAACAAAACGACCTCACTTTTTTTACCGGCGTAGATGGCGGTGCCCTCCACTTTTTTCAATTGTTGCAGGGCGAAAAGGCGGTTTCGGCGTTGGGTAAGCACCACTTCCGTCAACTTTTCTGTTCGTAGCGGCTTTAATTGAATATTGACCGTAAGCGATTTATCAAAGGTGAGCGCTTCCTCGTATACGTCATATTCAAAGGCAAAAACGATCAAGGTGTACTTTCCGCCCGAAACCTCCGAAAAACCGAACGTGCCGTCTTCCTCTGTATATTCCAACCGCTGCAGTTCCTTTAAGTATACCTCCGCGTCGGCTATGGGTTCGCCCTTATCATTGGTCACCGTTCCGTTGATGACGTTTTGTCCATAAAGGACCAACGAAAAAAATATCATTATGATACTACTATAGCCCTTTGATCTCATCTTTGAACGGAATAATCCAGTTTTTGTGTGCGAACGATTCTTTTTGCGCTGCCAAATTTACGGCAGGATCTACAAACGTGGTACTCAATCTTCCATTTAAGGCCACTTGGTTATCAACATAAACTTCCACTTGTGCATGCCCTTGTTTTTCGAAATGTTCTTTAAGATAATGTGCGTACTCTAAAATAAAATCGGCCTGGAACGCCATTTGCTTTTCCTGAAAGGGGGTTAGAAAGTCGCTGTTGTCGACATAAAACCATTTTCCAGAATCCCCGTTTACGATCTTGAATTGTGCATATCCCGATTTTTCTACCAGCATCACCCGCCAAGAAAAACGGTACCCCTCTTCAGTCCAAAACAGCTCCCCCGGATAGCAGAGGTATCGAAACGGAACCAATACTTGCAACGTAAAAAAACCGATCAAAACCACGTAGGCCATCTTAAAAGCACTCTTCGGCCTCCATGTAGCGCCGACCCCATCAAGGGTTTTTGATAAACGCAACATCTTGGTAAAAAACCCAAGTATCTTACGGTGTACCCGGGCATCAAAGAAAATAAGCGTTGATACGATCATAATATAAGGGAACATCCCGATGGGGAACAGTACCCTTGTCAGTACGTGAAATACCACAACGGCAACAAATGCCAAGACCCTTGTTCTTCGGTATAACAATAAAAATGGAATAAACAGGTCGTAACCGGTACCCAACCAGCTAAAGGCATAGGGTGCCCATTCCGTCTGTACCAGGTTTCCCAAAAGGGGAGTGTCGAATTTGGAGGGCAGCCATATTTTAAGGGGCATCCCTTTTACCAACCAGTCGGAATTCAATTTTGCCAATCCCGCATAAACGTACACGATACCCAGAAGCAATTTTAAGCTGTTGATCGCCCAAACGGGAACATATTTGAACGCCTTTTGGGGATGTTGCCGGGCGTCTACCGAAAAGTATGCATTGGCCGGTAGAAACAACATTAAAAAACTTACTACACTGATAAAATAATAGTGATTGAGATAGGTGGTCTTGTCCATCAGTTCGATATAGGTAAAACTGACAAAAAACAAGGCCATAGCGATACGGTATTTGTACCCTATTGCCACCATAAGAGCCGAAAACCCGCAAACGAAAAAAATCAAATAGGTATAGTCGCCCAATGGTTTTACCCATTCAAAACCATAATACGAAAAGAAAAATTGCGGTTGGACATACAATTTCTCAATCCAACCGTAGCTCCAAAACCGAACGATGCTAACGAACATCATCAGGCCGAATAAAATACGAAAGACCGCCAATGGGGCGGCCTCTACGTTTTGAAATAGATATTTTTCTTTAAAGGATGTCATGGATCAATCGCCATCGGCATCGACAAAATCAATACTGATGCTCATCGCGGAAACCATATCCACCTTCAACAACGGAATCGCCCGTTGTACTTCATCGTAGGCATTGCCCATTTCGGTAGGAACGGTATTTTCCATCAATTCTTCTTTGAACGGGCGTAAGGAAGCGACACTTTCTTTGGCCTTGTTGAATTGGGTGTTGATCAAATCGGTCAAACTCTCCCCTCCTTTAACGGAATTGAGCGTCTCTAAATAAGTGGCCAAGCTTTCACCGGTCTCGTTGGAACCAAAATGTTTTCCATTAAAAAAGTCCTGTACCGCCGATAGTCCTTCTAAAAACAGGGTGTTGGATATGGTACCTTCATGGAAGGCCTCTACCCTATCGGGAAGGGTACTTCCGGAAAAAACACCTAACGGAATTCCCATCTTACCTGCCCTTAAAAACTTTTCGTAGTAAAAGATAAAATCGTTCACAAACCGATCCACGGAGGCCGTAGCAGAAGCACCATCATTGGATACGAATGTATTACGGTACCCATTGTTCCACTCCGATAGCACCGTTCCGGTCAAACCGACCATATCGGTTATTACTTTATCGGTATAGGCCAATAACTGTTCCCTATCGGCTTCATTGTACTTGGAAACAATGGCCTCATCGGTATCCGCCAAGCCATTTATTAGATAATCCAAGGCCGGAAAACCCTTGGCGTCCCTATTGGAGGGCAAGGCCAAATCGGAAGTACCGTTCATGTTCGCGGTTACCTTTTCGGCATCCACGGGATAGGTATTGATGTTCAACCGAAATCCCGCGGACTCCGCCGGACCGATCTCAAACATGGAAACCCTTTGCCAAGCCAGGTAGCTGGACAACCAAGCGGCACGAAAGGCCACCAAATTGTCGGTACTGGCATCCGACCGAAACGCCTCGAACGTTCCCTGTAACACCTCCAGTTCCGAAGCAAAGGCCTCATAGGAAGGCACGATAATATTATCGGCCCAGTTAACCAACAACGTGCTCCGTTCAAAAGATACCGGTTTGGGGTCGTCAGTTGGGGTTTCGTCCCCCTGAGAACCACCTGTGGTTCCGTCATCGGAAGAACATCCGCCTAAGGCTATCAGCAAAAAAGCAAGGATAAAGTATCGGCTCATGGCTTATTTTTATTTATTCTAATTAAGCAAAAGTAAAAAAGCGCCTTGTTTCTTCCTAAAAACTTGACGCTTTTTTTTAACATTGTATCAACACGTTTCCATTATTCTGCCGCTTGTTCCAGGGTAAAGGAAAAACGATTCGCAATGCTGGCGGAAAGTGCATCCAAGGTTTCGGGGGTGACATCCCAGAGACCATTTTCGCCATCACCCAATAAATCGGAAAGTAGGACGTCGGTTTCCGTCTTTGAAAAATAGGGGGCGTCAGTGTCCGGTGTTCTGGTAAATTGCAAACTATAAATGAAACCGTATCCTTCGGAAAGATCATGAAAAGCGGTACCATAGGCCGGGGTTTCACCTCCTATGGAAGCTTTCGCCTGTTGCAAATAGTATACCGCACGAATGGCAATGATTTCGGAAATTTTCTCCCTAATGATGGCTGCTTGTGCATCTCGGGTAACGTAATCTTTGGCAACAATTGCGGCCCGACCCAGTTTAAATGCCTGAAAAATGGTATCGGCAATCCCTGCAAAATCGGCGTCGCCCTCTACCCTACCAACATATTTGTTTAAAAAACTATCGGCACCCAAGTCGGCATTCGGGTCGGCAACATCGGCATTTAGGCCGTATACATATCCATAGGCCTCGTCCCATTTGTGCTCCATATCGGTATAGGACTTCCCTTCCGCTACGGTGTCCGAATCGTTGTTGGTTCTATTGTCCCCAGCATCCAAAACTGCAGGACTCAAATAGTTGTTCAATGCCTGATCGACCATTAATGCCCCGATCAGTCCTTTATTGAACAGTTGGTTGTATTCCAATCCCTGTCCGCTCACATACCGTGTTGACGAACCATCGGCCAACTGACCGGGATTACCGGGACTGGCCACTGTATCAAACTCTGGAAAAACCTCATTTGCCTGAGCGGACAACCATCCATCAAAATCGGCACGTATCGTCGATTGGTCTGCTGTATTGGCAGAAAAATAATCGGTAGAGGCCGCCGTCTTGCTTTTCAGGTTTTTGGAGGAACCATTTAAATCCAAATCCATAAAGTTACTTTCTCCTTCTTCATGAGCATATTTGGCCAACAGTTCCGCATCCGTATTGACGGGGTCTTTAAGGGCATCCAACAATTCTTCGCCCATGAGCAAGCGGGTGGTTTGTCCATTAAAATCTACTGTTGAAACACCATTCCGTTCAAATACATAGGTATCCGGATTATCAATGGCGGCAGCACAAGGAGTGCAGCTTCCACCGCAATCCACTCCGGTCTCATCTCCGTTTTGTATGCCGTCGGAACAGCTGGCTTCCACCGTTACCGGATCATTATCATCGGAACTGCATGCACTTAAAAAAACTAGGGCCATCGCCGCTATAAAAGGTATTGTATTCTTCATCAGGTGTATTTATTTAGACCTATTTTAAATAAAAATCAAAACTAGTGGAGAAATCTGTTTTGTCCAAAATTTATTTTAATTAAATCTAAATAAGCTCAAAATTTAACATTAAGCTAACCTGAAAAAAGAAAGAGAAAAGAACATAAACAAGTTCAACTGTCAAATTCATTCCCCGCAATACTGAATACTTCGTACTACTTGAAAAAAGACCGCTGCGCTGAAGGAACAAGGATAAAAGACAAATTCAAATTCAAGTTCAAGTGTCAATCTCAATCTCAAATCTAGAAGAATTACCGCTAACCACTTTTTACCAATTACTTTTTACTTACCACTCAATAGTGTCCGGTTGTAACTAAAAGATTTTCAATTGGTTGCAATTGTCGTTCTTTGAAATTTGAAATTCGTTCTGGCTAAATAGTTCATTTAGAGGTACTTTATCAAAAGCCGATACACTTAAGATTTGTAGCATTTCGTGCATATTTTGTTGGATTTGGCATTTGCTCCTTACAATGGCTACCAAAAGATAAGCGGCCACCGCTATCCATATCTGCGTTTTTACCGCATTTTCGCTCTGGCCCCAGAAAACCTTGACCCTGAGATGCTGCTTTATCCAGCGGAAAAAAATCTC